>JAOTWK010000232.1 GCA_029862935.1 Gemmatimonadota bacterium
GCATCAGAGACACCTCCTACTCGGAGTTGGAGTCGGAGTAGGGGGGAGTAGGGGGGGAGAATGAAACTATATATGGAATCGGCGACGTGCACAAGCGTGACGGTCGTTCCTTTCTTGTACCCAGGGTCTTGACATACATATAGCTGCTATGTATAGTAGCCCTATGTAAAGGAGTTCAGCCGTCGTGATCATCGACAAGGACCTCGTTGCCGCATCGGCCACACCGTTGGTACTCGCCATCCTAAGCGAGGGCGAAAGCTACGGTTACGCCATTATCAAGCGGGTTGGCGAGTTGTCCGGCGGCGAGCTTGAGTGGACCGACGGCATGCTCTACCCCCTCCTGCATCGGCTCGAGCGCAACGACCTCGTCAAGGCGGTCTGGGCCGAGTCGGAGACGGGCAGGCGGCGCAAGTACTACCGCCTGACCCGGGCGGGCGTGGAGCAGCTTGCTCGTCAGCGCCGCCAGTGGCAGGTCGTCGATCAGGCGATGCGCGGCGTCTGGCGCTTGGCCGCCGACTCGGCGTCGCAACCGGCCTGACCGTCTTCGAAAGGGAATATCAACGATGGTGAACGAGGGGCTGTTGGAAGAACGCATCGGGGAATGGCGGCAGTACTTCCGGAGACGGCAGGCGGTTCATTCCGCGGATATCGAGGAGCTAGAGGATCATCTGCGCAGCCAGATCGACGCGCTGCGCGAAGCAGGCCTGCACGAGGACGAAGCCTTCCTCGTGGCGGTCAAACGCCTAGGCGAGCTGGATTCGCTGTCGCGCGAGTTCGCCAACGAGTATTCCGAACGCCTCTGGAAGCAGCTCGTGGTCTCGCCCGAGATCGGCGCTTCATGGCTGACCGCGCAGCGCGATACCGCCGCGGCCGTGGGACTGGCGATTGCCGCGGGTGTCGCCATCAAGATCCCGGAGCTCTTCGGCCTCCACATCTCGGGTCCGCGAGCGGACGCGTCGTTCTACGTGCGCAATCTCAGCCTCTTCGCCCTCCCCTTCCTGGCCGGGTTTTTTGCGCTGAAACGCGGACTGCACCGGCGCGGATGGTACTGGCTCGCCGTTCCATTCGTTGTGGCGGGTCTGGTCGCGAACCTCATGCCCTTCAAGCCGAACAGCCATACCGAGACGCTCATCGCGATCCACCTTCCCATCGCGTTGTGGCTGATGGTGTGTTTCGCCTACGCCGGCGGCCAGTGGCGTCGCCATGATCAGCGGATGAACTACGTGCGGTTCTCCGGCGAGTGGTTCATCTACTACACGCTCATCGCACTCGGGGGCGGGACCCTGATGGGTTTCACGCTATTCATCTTCCGGGCCATCGGCCTCGACGCGGAGCCGGCGCTCGAAGAATGGGTGCTGCCGTGCGGAGCGACGGGAGCGGTGATCATCGGCGCGTGGCTGGTGGAGTCCAAGCAGAGCGTGATTGAGAACATGGCGCCTGTGCTCACGTGGCTCTTCACGCCGCTATTCACGGGGTTGCTTCTCATCTTCGTGGTGACCGTGCTCTGGACGGGCAGCGCCATCGACGTCGAACGGGAAGTGCTCATCGGTTTCGACCTGCTGCTCGTTCTCGTGCTGGGCCTGCTGCTCTACGCGATTTCGGCGCGTGATTCGCAGGCGCCTCCCGGCCGATTCGACGTGCTCCAGCTCCTGCTGGTAATCTGCGCTCTCATCGTGGACGCATTCGCTCTCTGCGCGATCGCCGCGCGCATTTCCGAGTTCGGCTTCAGTCCCAACAAGACGGCCGCGCTCGGCATGAACCTTCTGCTCCTCGTGAACTTGGGATGGTCGGCCTTTCTGTACGCGCGATTTCTGGCCAGACGCATCTCGTTTACGCGCCTCGAACGCTGGCAGACGGCCTACATACCGGCGTTTGCGATGTGGACGTGGATCGTGGTCCTGCTCTTTCCAGTGATCTTCAACTATCGCTGAAGTGGGCATCAGAAGCCAACGAGAGCCGCTAGGAAGCGCAGCGCGGTTCGAGCAGCGTCACGTCCGGGGAGCCATTTTTGACAACATATAGCTCAATCCTAGTCATCGAGGCCCCGATGGAGAGCCTCGGCCTTCGGCGCCGGCGTGCGGATAAACGTCGGTCATCAGCCCGAGGACTTCATCGGAGAAGCCGCGGCCCGCGCAGCGATGCGGACAGTCGCGTAGGTGCCGATCTTGGGATTTCGAGCGAGGTCGAACTCGGGAAGGAGGCAGGGTGCAAGCCGCACCCTGCCTCCTCCGTTTCATACACCCTTACTTCAACAGCACAATCTTCCTCGTCAGCGTTTCGCGATCGCCGGCGAGTCGCACGTAGTAAACGCCCGAGGACACCGGGCGACCATGGTCGTCGTGCCCGTCCCAGAAGGTCTGGTGCGGGCCCGCTCCCTTGGCGCCGGCGTCCAGGGAACGAACCAGGCGACCACGCACGTCGAATACCCCCAGCGTGATGTTCTGCGCCGACGGGATCGCATAGCGGATCGTGGTGGTCGGGTTGAACGGGTTCGGGTAGTTCGTGAGCATCGCGACGGCGGGAACGCCATCATCGACCGCGGTCGGAAGCGCGTCCAACCAGCCGAGGTCGGTGAAATGGGCGAGCGTCAGATCAACGTCGCTCGACAAGTTGGCGTTGATCGCCGGTTCCATCAGCAGGTTTGGCAGTGCGCTCACGTCCCAGTGCGAGATCGACGAACCGCCTTCGTACGGGTTGGGTGCGTAGAGCAGCACCCGTCCGTTGGAATCCGTGCCGGCGAGCCGGGCGGGGTCGAGCGCGAGGGTCACATTCACACCCGTGACGAGTTCGGCCTTGATCGCGTTGCCGTCGTTCAGCGTGATACTGACGACCGGGATCGTCATGCTGGGGTCCGTGCCGCCCAGCGTGATCGGCTGTGAACCGGCCACGTTGTTCGCGATGATCACGGCGATCGCGCCCGCGGCCTGTGCGGCCTGCGCCTTGCTCACGAAGGTGCAGGTGCCGCGGTCGATGAGCGCGATGTTGCCGCTGACCTGCGCGCCGTTTACGAGCGGCTCACACGCATCGGTGACGGTGCCGGTGCCGTCATTCACGAGCACAATATTTCCGGTGACGCCGACCTCGGTCAGGGCGGGGCCGAACGCGGCCGTGCCAACGGCAATGGTGGGCGGAAGCGATCCCCCGCTGTTGACGAACATGGTGGGCGCCGGGCCGAGCTCGAGCGGCGCGTGGGCCGTTACGAACGAACCGTTCCAGACCACGTTACCGGTGTTGATCGCGGAAGCGGCGCGCTGCGGTTGCGACAGATTGTTCCAGGTGTCTCCCAGCGTGTTGTCGCGGATGAACGTCTCGTAGAGATCCTGGAACCCGCTCAGTTCGGCTCCGCTCGAGCCGACCAGCGTGCTGAAGCCGAGGCCGTGCCCCATCTCGTGGAGCAGGACGGGCAGCAGCTCGACGTCCGTGCCCTCGTTGCCGTCGAAACCGTAGTACCAGCTCCTTCCGCCCAGGCAGGAGGGGTTGCCGTTGATGTTGCTGTTGAATGTCGCGCTGATATCGTCGCTGGCGCTCAAGTCGAAGCCCGCAAGCTTGTTGGCCAGCGCGACGTGGTACCAGGTAGCCGGCAGCTCGGCCCCCGTGAAATCGCGAAAGACCTGGATCGGTCCCGCTGAACCCAGCACCGCGCTGGTCGCGGTACAGGTCTGCGGGTTGAACTGCGCCAGCACGCGGATGGTCACCGCACTCGGGAGCAGTGCGCCCCAGATGTCGGCCGCCTCCTGGAACGCGTTGAGCCGCTGCTGGCCCACGGTGACACCCGGGTTGCCGCCGACGGGCGTGGCGGCGGTCGGGTCGTTGAAACCCTCGCCGGGCCCATCGTTGTTGACGATCACGATGGTGGCGGCACCGGCTGCGAAAGCCGTCGCGCAAACAAGGAGCGCGCTGAGAATGAGAATGCGACGCATCACTCCACCTCCGGCGTTGCGCTGCTGGGGGCGCTGCCCTGGAGTGCCTTGCTGACGCCCTCGGCGTCGTCGGTGCACACGACGACGGTACCGTCATCGTTAATTCGCGCAACAGAGACGCTCTGGAACCGTCCCTGCAGATGGATCGACACCGAGCCGTCGGGATGCCGCACTTCAACCAGGCCCTCCGAGTCGCGGCGCAGCGCATTCTGCGTATCGGCGTCGAGGGTCAGCTCGGCGACGGGCGCCACGCCCACCTCGAGCTCGCCGGTCTCGGGATTCAGATACGCACGCATCGCGGCGTTTCCGGGGATTGGCTCGTCGACGGCGTGCGCCGCGGAGGTCTCGCCAAGACCTCTCGTGTCGGTGCGCCCCGTCGGGTGCAGAATCCCGGCAGCCGCTAACGCCAGTGCTGCGAGAATGATGGATGTTCCTACGAAAACGTGCCGTTTCATGCCGCTCCTTTCGTCCGATGGTCCCGCGATGGATACTCACTGTGTTGTGGACGTGTCTATTCTACCACATCGCATTCTTCAATGCCCAGCTTGCGCCCAGTTTCTTTGGAAGCAGGGACCTCACCATGCAAGTATCTACTGTGACGTTGACGACCCACGAGCTCGACGGCAAGACATTGACTCGGCCTGATGACACGCTATCTTTATCAAGTCTGCTCTCTCCAAGGCACATGCACAGGTGACGGGTTGGATCGCACAGGATCTAGGCCGGGCGTAACAGCAGGTCGCGCTTCGGGGGCCACTATTTCAGCAGCATCATTTTGCGCGTCTGAGCAAAACCCGGTCCCGTCAAACGGTAAAGGTACACCCCGGCGGCCACCGGAATGCCCGCGTCGGTCAGTCCGTCCCACATGACCGCTTTCTGCCCCGCGGCTTGCGTTCCGTTCACCAACGTCCGCACCAACCGTCCGCCGACATCATATATCCGAAGCGTTACGGTTCCACCTTCCGGCGGGACGTCGAACCGGATGCGGGTTATCGGGTTGAACGGGTTGGGAGCGTTCGGGTACAGCACAAACGTCTTCGGGGGTCCCGCTTCTTCAGCATGCGGCGCCGCGTTGCACGCGCCCACAATCACTACGACATCTTCTCCCATGATGTGCGTGCCATCGACAAGTAGGCCCGTCAGACGAAGCGGCACGAGGTCGCCCTTGGCGAGGGGACCCAGCGTGGCGGCGATATCACGGGTCGAAAACTTCAGCGACAGGTCTGCAATGCCATCCGGAGACATGTCGGCACACGGATGACCGTTGTTATCACCAGCGGAACCCAGGTCAGCAATGTGAGTTGCTGACGGAGACACCGATTCTTCGATACGCAGTGAAGCGACGTCGATGTCACGCACGTCGAGTTCTTCCGAACCCAACAGTAGAGTTGGCAGAACGCCGCGACTCTTCGGGTTGAACGGGTTGCGACAGGAGCCCGGGCGTATCTCAAATGAAACGGAAACTGGAGGAACGTACCCGGCCAGGGTGGCGAGCGCCGCCACGCCGACCTCGATGTTGCCAACCGTGAAATCCGGGTCCAGGTACTCCAGCCGGTCGTTGGTCGTGTGGTAGTAGGGGTTGAAGTCCGGATCCAACCAATCCCAGGCTTCCTCGTGATTCACGGCGGCGTATCCGGTCCTCCAGAAGTGCCAGTGGTCGCCCCACCAGGCCCAGTCGTCGATGTGGAGTTCGTAGGGCGTGTCGGTATACAGTTCCGCAGCATTTATAGTGGCCTCCGCCAGCCACCGCGACGCTCGGTTCGTCTCTATCTCGAGGTCCTTATCCACCCCGGACTCCCAGTATCCCAGCATGTCGAAGTTGAGCACCCCAACAATATCGACGTTGTTCCGTCGCGCCCAGCTGGAGTAATGGAAGCTGCCGACAAGACCCTGCTCTTCGCCGCTGAAACAGACGTAGCGTATCGAGTACGCAAAGGCATGCCGCGAGAGAATCTCCGCGGCTGTTAGCACCGCCGTGGTCCCGGTAGCATTGTCGTCGGCGCCGGGAGCCAACTGCATCGGTTGGTTGCT
>JAOTWK010000013.1 GCA_029862935.1 Gemmatimonadota bacterium
CCGGTCGTGGTGCATCGTGGACCCCACTGGGTGCGTGCGCGCTACTTCCACACGAGCGCCCACTTCGGTGACGAATACCTCGAACGATTCGGAGTGGAGCGCGTGCCGTCGGCGTTCGATGCCCTCGAGGTGACCGGCTATGTCCGCCCGCTCGCGGGGTTCGGGTTGTATGGTAGCGGACGGTGGTCGTTTCGGGTCGATCCGCCCGGCACACGTCGATGGGCCGTGCAGGGGGGCGCGGAAGTGGAGGCGCAATCGGGGACCATTGCGCGTCCCTTTGCGGCCGGAGACATCGAACTCGATCAACTGTATGACTGGACGCCGCGCATCAACCTGCAGGCCGGGACACACCTCAGGGCTCCCAACGAACTGCCCGCCGTGCGCATTGCGGTCGAGTTCATGACTGGACCGTCCTTACAAGGACAGTTTCAGGGCGCCCGCACCACCCACATCACGCTCGGGGCCATCATCGACTTCTGACCGCAGGGCCGCGCATCCTACCCTGTTCCCCCCACCCGTCCCGAGGCGTAGGTTCTCCGGGCAGTGAGTCAGCTCCATCGCGGGTTTCTCTGGGAGGGGAAGATGAAAACGTTCCTGCTGTCGTGCTGTGTGGTCGCGTTGCTGTCACTCCCGGCCGGGATCTCTGCACAAGAACAAGAAGAAGACAGCGGACCCCCGAAGCTCAACTCCGCACTGCTATCGGGCCTCAAGTTCCGCAACATCGGTCCGGCATTGATGTCGGGTCGAGTCATCGACATCGCGGTGGATCCGACGGACCGGAGCACGTGGTACGTCGCGATTGCGTCCGGAGGCGTGTGGAAGACCTCGAATGCCGGCACGACCTGGCAGCCCATCTTCGATAAATACGGCTCCTACTCGATCGGAGCGGTTGCCGTCGATGCGAACCGCCCGCTCACGGTCTGGGTCGGCACGGGAGAAAACAACAGCCAGCGGAGCGTCGGATACGGCGACGGATTGTACAAGTCGGTCGACGGCGGCCGACGGTTCTCGAAGGTCGGGCTCGAGAACTCGGAACACATCGGCATGATCGCCATCGACCCACGCAATTCCGACGTCGTCTACGTCGCCGCGCAGGGTCCACTGTGGGCGCCCGGCGGCGATCGCGGCTTGTACAAGACGACGGATGGTGGCAGCACGTGGGAGCGTATCCTCGACATCAGCGAGCACACGGGCGTGTCCGAGGTCCATTTCGACCCCCGAGATCCCGACGTGCTCTATGCGGTGGCCTATCAGCGCCGTCGCCACGTGTGGACGCTGATCAATGGCGGACCTGAATCCGGCATCCACAAGTCGAGCGACGCAGGGGCCACCTGGAAGAAGATCAACCGCGGGCTGCCGAGCGGGGACAAGGGCCGCATCGGCATGGCCGTGTCCCCCATCGATCCCGATGTCCTCTATGCCGTGGTGGAAGCCGCCAATGACAAGAGCGGGTTCTACCGGTCGGCGGACGCCGGCGAGCACTGGTCCAAACAGGGGGACTACGTGAGCGGCAGTCCCCAGTACTACCAGGAGATCTTTGCGGATCCCCACAAGTTGGACCGCATTTACTCCATGGACACCCGCTTCATGCAGTCCGAGGACGGGGGCAAGACCTTCACCCGTGTCGGCGAAGAATGGAAGCACGTCGACAATCACGCGCTCTACATCGACCCTGACGATCCCGAGCATCTCATCATTGGATGTGACGGTGGGCTGTACGAGACGTTCGATCGGGGCCAGAGCTACCGGTTCTTCCCCAACCTGCCGGTGACGCAGTTCTACAAGGTCGCCGTGGACAACGCGACGCCGTTCTACCACGTGTATGGCGGCACGCAGGACAACAACACGCAAGGCGGACCATCGAGGACCAACAACGTCCACGGCATCCGCAACAGCGATTGGTTCGTGACCGTCGGGGGTGACGGATTCGATCCGGCCGTGGACCCGGAGAATCCCAACATCGTGTACTCGCAGTGGCAGTACGGAGGACTCGTGCGCTTTGATCGCCAGACGGGCGAGCGCATCGACATCAAGCCGCGGGCGGCACGCGAGGGACCGCCACTCCGCTGGAACTGGGATTCGGCCCTCCTCATCAGCCCGCATTCGGCGGCGCGCGTGTACTACTCGGCACAGATCCTGTTCCGCAGCGACGACCGTGGCGACACGTGGCGTGCCGTCAGTCCCGACCTCACGCGCAATATGGACCGCAACACACTGCCCGTGATGGGTCGCGTGTGGAGCGTCGATGCGGTGTCCAAGAACCGATCGACGTCCTTTTACGGCACGATCGTGGCGCTCACCGAGTCGCCGCTGGTCGAGGGACTGCTCTACGCGGGGACCGATGACGGGTTGATCCAAGTCACGGAAGATGGTGGCCAGACCTGGCGCCGGATCGATCGGGTCTCCGGTGTGCCCGAGATGACGTACGTCAACGATCTGGAGGCGTCACTGCACGACGCCAACACCGTGTTCGCGGTCTTCAACAACCACAAGCGTGGCGACTTCAAGCCGTACGTGGCCAAAAGCACGGACCGCGGTCGGTCTTGGCGGTCGATCACGAGTGACCTGCCCGAGCGGGGATCGACCTACACGCTCGTACAAGATCACGTCAATCCGAACGTGCTCTTCGTTGGCACCGAGTTTGGGATCTTCGTCACGTTGAACGGCGGTCAATCGTGGATCCAGATGAAGGGTGATCTTCCGACGATCGCCATTCGAGAGCTCGAGATTCAGCGGCGCGAGAACGATCTGGTCGCTGCCTCGTTCGGCCGCGGGTTCTATATCCTCGATGACTACACGCCGCTCCGAACGTTGAGTGCGGCCACGCTGGAACAGGGTGGCGTGATCTTCCCCATCAAGCAGCCGTGGATGTACATCGAGGCCAGACCACTCGGAGGCGGAGAAAAGGCGAGCCAGGGCGCAAGCTTCTACACGGCGCCCAATCCACCGTTCGGCGCCACGTTCACCTACTTCTTGAAGGAGTCGAAGAAGACCAAAGCCGCGCAGCGACGCGAGCGCGAGCAGAAGCTCGCTCGCGACCAGCAGGACGTGCTGTATCCGACGTGGGACGCACTCAAGGAAGAAGACCGAGAAGAAGAACCGAGCGTCACGCTCACGGTTCGCGACGCCACCGGAAACGTGGTGCGTCGCGTCGAGGGATCTGCTTTCAGCGGCATGCACCGAGCGACCTGGGACTTCCGCTACCCCGGATACACCGCCACCAGTGTCAGTCGAGCGGGACGCGGTCCCATGGCCGTGCCCGGCCAATACTCCGTCAGTCTTGAGCAGTGGATCGATGGCGTCGTCACCGAGATCGTGCCGCCGACGCGGTTCGAGGTGGCGCCCCTCGGAATGCCCAGTCTCCCGCCGGCCGATCGGAACGCCGTGCTCGCGTTCCAGCGCCAGACCGGCGACCTTCAGCGGGCTGTCATGGGCACCACCCGCGCCGCCGAGGAGGCGGCCGAGCGAATCACGGCGCTCAAGCAGGTCATCGAAGTGTGGCCAAATGCGGAACCGGCGCTCCGCACCGAAGCACGGCAGCTCGAGCTTCGGCTCGCGGACTTGCGTGAACGGCTCACCGGCGACCCGACCAAACCACGCCGGAGCGAGCCGGCCATGCCGGGCATCATGAGCCGCGTGCAAACCATCGTCTCCGGTCACTGGTCGACGACTTCGGCACCGACCGCGACGCATCGACGCAGCTACGAGATCGCTGCGGCGGAATTCGGAGAGATCTACGGTGACCTCCAGCAGTTGATCGAGCGCGATTTGCCGGCCCTGGAAGATCGCGTCGAAGCGGCGGGCGCCCCGGTTCAAGTGCGGCACCGGTTGCCGCGCTGGCAGCGCCCGTAGGGTGCGGGAAGAGCGACAACCACCGTGTGGGTCCGCGATCACCGCGTCCTGATCACCGGCGGAAGCGCCGGCATCGGTCTGGCGCTCGCGCATGCCTTCTTGGAGCGGGGCAACCAGGTCCTCGCCGTCTCGCGCAGCATCGAGCGGCTCAAGGCTGCGACCGAGCGGCTGCCCCGTCTCCAAACCGCCACGTGTGACGTGGCAAACGAATCCGATCTGCGACAGCTCGTGTCGGTGGCACAGGAGCGGTTGGGTGGGCTGTCTATCCTCGTCAACAACGCGGGGATTCAACGAAACGACGTCTACGCGACGACCGCCACCGATACCCTGCTGCAGCACGTCAGTGAGGAGATCGACACGAACTTCACTGGCTTGGTGAAGCTGACGGCACTGGCCCTTCCGCTCCTGCAGCAGGCGCGGGAGGCGGCCATCGTCAACGTGTCATCGGTGCTGGCCTTGGCACCAAAGCAAAGTGCCCCCGTCTACTGCGCGACCAAGTCGGCTGTGCGCGCTTTCACGACGGCCCTGCGCTATCAGATGGAAGACACGGCGCCACACGTCCGCGTCGTCGAGGTCCTGCCGCCCATGGTCGACACCGACATGACGCGCGGTCGCTCGGGAACCAAGTTGAGCCCTGAAGCAGTGGCCGAGGCCGTACTCGACGGGCTGGCGGCCGACCGGTCCGAGATCCAGGTGGGACTGACGCGGACCTTTGCACGACTCCAGCGCCTGTCGCCGGCGCTGGCGGCGCGGCGTGTGCGGCGGCGGTGAGCGTGGGATTTGATCACTTCGACCTGCTGGCCAAGGTTTACGATCGTCTCATTCCCCCGCCGGACCCCGCAGATCTGATCCGCATGCTCCAGCTGCCCATCGAGGGACGCCTGCTCGACGTCGGGGGCGGCACCGGTCGCGTCGCCGCGACGCTCCGTACGCGTGCAGGCTCGATCGTCGTGAGCGACCTCTCGACGAAGATGCTGCACCAGGCCCGGCGCAAAGAAGGCCTGCAGGCCGTGCGGGCACATGCCGAGCGGCTCCCATTCCTGGACAAGAGCTTCGAACGCGTCCTGGTCGTCGATGCGCTCCACCATTTCTGCGATCAGCGCGAGGCGATCCAGGATCTCGTGCGTATCCTGGCGCCCGGTGGACGGCTGGTGATCGAAGAGCCGGATTACACGCGGTTCGCAGTGAAGCTCGTCGCCGTCGCGGAAAAGCTGGCGTTGATGCGGAGCCGATTCCACACGCCCGAAGTGATCGCCGAGATGGCGCGTGGCTACGCTCGCACCACGACGATCGAGCGGGACAACCGATTCCGGGCATGGATTCTCATCGACGGCTGATGCGCGGAATTCGCACCGTTTGTCCGCGGGCGTACATTTGCAGCATGGTCGAATCCGCGACGCGTCCCTCTGCAACCCTCCACTTGTGTTCAAGCCAATGACCGAGCCACGCACCCTGATCAGCGAACACGACATCCAGCAGCGCGTCAGCGAGCTGGCTGCCGAGATCTCTCGGGACTATGCGGGCAAGGAAGTGACTCTCGTGGGCGTGCTCAAGGGTGCGTTCATCTTCTTGTCCGATCTCGCCCGTCATCTCGACGTGCCCAACACGATCGAGTTCATGTCGGTCTCGAGCTACGGCATGAGTACGACGTCCAGTGGCGCAGTGCGCGTGCTCATGGACTTGCGACAAAGCATAGAGGGGAAGCACGTGCTCATTGTGGAAGACATCGTCGACACCGGGCTCACGCTTCACTACCTGCTCGAGCTCTTGGAGACACGCGAGCCGGCATCACTCCACACGTGCGCGCTCGTGCGCAAGAAGGAGCGGCACGAGATCGAGGTGAAAATCGATTACTTGGGATTCGACATTCCCAACGTGTGGGTGATCGGGTACGGCCTCGACCACGCGGAGCAGTTCCGCGCTCTGCCCTACATCGGCATCCTCGACCCACCGCCAGACAGCGGGAGCTGAGCTAGCGACCCGCCATCACGGAGTCCCGCGTGGCCTTGAACGGACTCCGCTCGCGCCAGTTGGGAAACGTGCGTTCGTTGGCAAGCATGGCGCCGACCCGAAACAACAACGCCAAGTCGTCGATGGCTCCCTGCAGATCCCATGCGGGATCGAACTCGTCTCCCGGCTTGTGGTAGCGCTGTCGTGTGTACTCGTCACGCCGCTCCCGTGTCCACTCCTCGCCATGCTCGACGTGGTCGATGCCGGCATCCGCATACAAGGACGGCACGCCCTCTTTGGCGAAGCTGAAGTGATCCGATCGGAAGTAAAAGCCTTTCTCCGCCTCGGGATCCGGTCGGATGCGTCGGCTTTGTGATTGGGCAGCCCGTGTCAGGTAGTCGTCCAGTTCCGACTGGCCGAGCCCAATGACCGTCACGTCGCGCATGGGACCGAGAATGTTCAACCCATCCATGTTGATCGTGGCGACCGTCTGCGCCAGCGGATACACCGGATAGCTCGCGTAGTAGGCCGATCCCAGGAGTCCCTGCTCTTCGGCTGTCACCGCCAGGAACACCACCGAGCGCTCGGGCCGCTCCTCCAGGCTCACGAACGCCTTGGCCAGCAACAGCAGACCTGCCGTCCCGGTCGCGTTGTCCAGCGCGCCATTGTAGATCTGATCACCTTGCAGGGTCGCATCGCGTCCCAGATGGTCCCAATGCGCCATGTACAGCACGTACTCGTCGGGGCGCATCGCGCCGGGGAGGGTTGCGACGACATTGGATGAAATGGAGCGCCGAATCACGTTCTCGAGGTCCACGCTCACGCGGAGCGGCAGCGCTTTGGAACGGAAACCCCGCTGCGTCGCCGCCGTCTTGAGCACCGCCAGGTCCTCGCCCGCCTCTTCAAGCATCACTCGGGCCGTCTCACCGGTGAGCCACCCTTCGACCACGACACGCGACATGTTGTTGTCGTCACGCACCAAATCGAACTGCTCGCCGGACCAGCTACTCGACACGACGTCCCAGCCGTACCCCGCCGCGTCGGTCTCGTGAATGACGAACGCGGCGGCCGCCCCCCGACGCGCCGCTTCCTCGTACTTGTAGGTCCAGCGCCCGTAGTACGTCATGGCGTTGCCATCGAACAACGAGGTGTCCTGCGTGGCGAACCCCGGATCGTTGACCAACATCAGCACGACCTTGCCAGCCACGTCCACTCCCTCGTAGTCGTTCCATCCGTATTCCGGGGCGTCGATGCCATATCCGACGAAGACGACCTCGGCGTTCCGCACCCCGACGCCCCCGACCACCCGTTTGGTCCACGCCATGAAGTCGGAGCCGTAGCGATAGGTGGCCGTGCGACGCGGGCTGCGCACGGTCAGCGCCGCCTTGGGATCCGCGGTGATGGCGACGAGCGGGACTTCCTGCAGGAAACTGTCGCCGGTGCCCGGCTCGAGCCCCAAGGTCCGGAACTCCTCTTGGAGATACGCAAGCGTCTTTGCTTCGCCTGGCGATGAGGGCCCTCGTCCCTCGAACTCGTCCGACGCCAGCACCTCGATGTGGCGGGCCAGGTCGGTAACCGTGAGGGCGTCGAGCGCACCAGTGAGATCCGCATCGTCCACGGCGCACGCGGATACGGAGAGCACACTGGCACATACGAACAGGATAACGGCACGCATCGCTCTCCTCGACTTCTCAGATGATATGACAGTGGTCGGTGCCTCGGTCGCGCCGACCCTCCGATTCAACCCGCTAGTGCTCGCTCATCACGCGCCGTCGGATAATGATCGCCATTGCGCTGACGGGAAGCGCGATGACCAGGCCCGTCAACGCAGCAACAAGCCGACCGCTGAGCCGCATGACCATCCCCGGCGTGGAATACCGGCCTTCCAGTCTGGCGAGCCACGAGTACTGCGAGCGTCCTCACAAGACAAGCAACTGCCGCCAAACACTGCGCCGTGCAAAACTGCTGAGCAGAATCGCAAACGATGACGAATAGGACCACTTCATCAGCACCGCCGGCAGTTTCCACCGACGCAGGACACAACGCACAGTGTAGGTCGCGGCCGCGTCCTTAGCGAATGCCCGCGACGGCAACTCCCCGCGATCAAGGGTGACAACCTCGCGGAGAACGGCCCCAAGGGCCTCTGCTGCGGCGCCCATCCGAAGCCGGCCGATATGCTCTTCCGCAACTACGCTGAGGCTACTCGAACCTTCCAGCGAACGGTGCAGTGGCAGCGCACACCGCTCACCTTCGAGGAACAGACTCCAGGCGACGGCCGACACCTCCGGACACACCGGGTCTTCCTGTCCGCCGAGAACGGCCTGGGCCCAGGCGCGAAGCGCGACGGCTTCGCGAACAGCCGACACGACGCCTCCAGAGAAGCGCGGGCTCGTTGTCACCCTCCACCACTCGCGAGCTCGCGGAACAATCGGTGCAACTGAGGAACTGCGTCACGGGCATCGTCCGTAAGTATGAGCCGCCAGCCAGGAAATCTGCTCAATCGGTCGATTGCCGGCCCAATGGTCTCGCGAAATAGATCGAAGCCTGTCTCGAGATCGCCGAGTGTCTCGGCGATCTCCGCGGGCGTCGCACGCGTCAACTCCGGCAACCGCGCGCTGCCCCGACTGAGCAGGCATACCGAGGCGGCGTCAACGCGCCCGCGCTCCACCGCCAGATCCGGGCTGACAGGCACGACCAGCTTTTCCTCGCCGCCCGATATCACCACCGGACGCAGCGGCTGAAGCTCCGGAAAGAACTGCGCAGCCGCGACCGGGAGCTGAATCCGCGGCGCCAGCCCCCAGATAGCAAACCGATCTCGCAGCTGCACCCAGACCATGTCCTCTGCGAGGAGCCGATATCCCTCACGCAGCCCCGCGTAGGTCACCGTACTCTTGCCGACCCCCGCGGACCCGACCATCAGCACCGCGTGACCGTCCCGTGCGAGCCCGGCAGCGTGAATCGGCTGCCGGTCCAGCGTGCTCAGGTGGAACATTGCAAGCGCTTCGAGAACTGCATAGCGAAAGTGCTCACGGTCATGCACCAGCGCCGGCGCCACATGTGCCACACTATGTAAGCGGGAGGCATCCGCCGTGGCGACTACGCCGGGCCCCGTGACGAGGAGTCGATGCGCATCCGGCATGCGATAGATAAGACGGCGGTGCGTAACGTCGCCGAGCGCTTCGTCCACCACAACTCGCACGACCACGGGGCCCGCATCAGTGACAGGTGCACTGTCTAGGACTTGCGACCACTGCCCCAGCCCATCCGAGGCGATCTCGACGACGACGGGAGCATTGGACTCGAAGCGGGTTCGAATACCAAGGACCGGGATCTCGACGGCGTGCCGGCATCGGATGTCTCGTCCAAGCGGGTCGGTCCAGGCATCGCGCTCGAAGTCGCGGGTCATGCGGATCGGCCTTCATGCTGATGGAGTTCGGCGTAGAGTGCCGAGAAACGGTCGGCCGTCCAGTCAGCATTCTCGCGGCACGCCCATTCCTGCGCGGCCGTAGCGATCGCCACGCGGCGCGCGTCGTTCTCGAGCAGCGCGGCGATCGCATCGGCCAGAGCGGCGGGGTCGCCGACGCGAACGGCGACCGCCGCATCCGGTGCCCAGTCCCGAATCTGCCCGACGTCCGTGCCGACGGTTGGGACCCCGACCGCCGCCGCCTCGGCGAGCACGACAGGACCAGCCTCGTGTCGCGAGGACACCACGAGGAGATCCGCGGCCTCGACCACAGGTCGGAGTCCGCGTTGAGGTAGAAAGCCGTGGAACGTTACCTGCTGGTCGACGCCCGTTTCGCAGGCCAGGTGCTGCATGGCACCGCCGAGGGTGTCCTGACCCACGAGATCGAGGTGGAAGCGCATCCCGCGCGCGGCCAGACGTGCCAGTGCTCGCAGCATGGTCGTCTGATCCTTCACCGGGTTGAGGCTTCCGACGTGCACGAGGCGGGCCGGGCGGGTCGGATCGCGGGGCCGCGGCGGCCGCGGTGGCCAATCCTCCAGTCCGACGCCAAGCGGGACCCGCGCGGCGCGCCGTCCGAGTCGCTGCACGGAATCGATGACCGTCTGGCTCGCCGCCGAGACCCGACCTGCGGTGCGGACGACCAGTCGCCGGCGTGCACGTCCGGAGGGCGTCCGGTACCCGCCATATCCGATCTCGGGCAGGCCGACCAACTCGCCCCCTGCGACATGAACGAGTACCGGTCGGCGAATCAGTCCTCCGACGGTTACCGCAATTTCGCCCGGCGTGCCAGCCCAGAATGCATGCAGGACGTCAAAGTTGTGCTTCCGGTGCGCGGTCAGGAGCGTTGCGACGGTGCGGGTGCGGTTGAACGGTCCGCCAACGTTCTCGACCGGCACCCCCGACAACGTGAACCGGCTTCGCCTCGCTTCCTGGCGCAGGGCGAACACCCACAGATCTACGCGCGAGCGGAGTCGCCGCATCAGCCACAGCAGTGCCGGAATCACCCTGCGCTCGCCTGACCGATCGACTCCGCCAGGGACGATTAACGCTATTCTCACGACGTCCCTGCCATCGTCTCGTACACTACGCGAAGCTGGCGGCCAACGGCGGCAAACGAAAGCTCGCTGGCAAAAAACTCTAGCGCTTCTTTCTGCCGCAAGTCGCCGGGCACCTTCCACCAGCGATGTAACGCACGAGCCATGGCGGGCGCGTCCTCGGGAGGCGTGATCGAGCCGACGCGCCCGCCGTCGGTCAGCCGCCGAAACGACGGGATGTCGGTGACCACGGGGGTGACCCCACACGCCAACGCCTCCAGCACAGCGTAGCCGCTCCCTTCCCGGTGACTCGCCAACATAAGAAAATCGCTGGCCCGCAGCAGTCGCTCCACGTCTCCGGGCAGGAGCCGACCGAGCAGGTGTACCCTGCCCTCGAGCGCGGGATCATCGGCGATGCGTTTCCGAACGGCATCGAGCAACGGCGCCTCGCCGTAGCAGCACCAGAGATGCGGATCCGGCAACGAAGGTGATGCCTGGGCGAATGCCTCGAGAACCGTGAGCGGATCCTTGTTGGGGTTCAGACGGCCGATCCACACGATGGACGGTGCACCGTACACTCCCATCTGCGTCCGGGCCTTCTGCCGATCGCCGGGCGTGAAATGGGACGACGACTCGGGCACGCCAAAGATGCGGACGTCTGGCCGCAAGATACCAGCATCTAGGTACGGACGCGCCTGCTCCCGGTCGGTGAAGCAGGCCGCCGACAGCTGTCGGTAGCCGTACGTTGCGACCGTGCGTCGCCAGCCTCGCGGAGTGAGGCCGCCGTGATCTTGAACTAGCATCGGTAAGGCCGGCAGCGCGCGCCCTAGCCACCGAGTGGCGATTGGGGCAGTGAATCCGTGGACGTGCACGACGTCGGGCGTCAGTGATTGGACTCGCTGCACTATGCGCTTTGGCACAACGAGGCACTGACGGTTACCGGGGAGCGGCAGACAAACGTCGCGAACGAAGGAGTACGAGACTCCGTTGCGCTCGACAGTTGCATCGCGGTCGGCCGCCTGCACAACCGCGATGGCTACACCCGCCCTCGCCGTCGCCTCCGCGACATCGGTCAGCGTCTGCCACATCCGAAGAAGGGTCTCGGGGGTGCGACCCGTTTGGTCCCGGAAGAAGCTGACTTGTACGGTTCGCACTCCCACTGCGCCCCCCTTCAGCTGCGCGAGCTTCGTTTGAGGACGATCCAGAGAGCCGCCGCCGCGACCGCTCCGAGTGTCCCGGCGAGCACGAAGAGCGCATCGAAGGATGACTGTCGCAGCACCAGACCGCCCACCCCCGCGCCGACGATACCTGCGACCTCGGTTGCGGCATTTCGCCAACTCGAAACTAGCCCCCGTCGCTCCGGTGGTGCCCGTTCCAGCAGGATCTCGTCGATGAGCGGGTTGGCGGCCGGTGAGACGATGCCCTGAAGGAAATAGAGCCCGAGAGCCAACGGGAGAAGATGCGCGAAACCCAGTGCCCAGAGGAGCGGCCCGAAGGTGCACGTCCAAACGGTTAGCACGCGGCGGGCACCAAGACGCGCAGCGAAAATACCGCTCGTAAAAATAACGAGTGCCGTAGCGACGTGGGACGCACCAAACACGAGCCCGATCCGATCGACGGGAAGTTCGTGAACGCGCGAGAAGAAGAGGTTGAAGAATGGAAGAGCTAGCGCCGGCGCCAGCATCCAAAGTGCGACCGCCGCGATGGGGCCAGCGTATTGCCGCACAAGTGCCCGGTCCGGGCCCCGAGCATTACCAACCACCGACCCATCTTCAGGTGATGCGCCGCGCATGCGGACTCGACGGCCGGCCAACGCAAACAATGGTGCGGCCGCCGCCGTACCAATCACTCCGGCGAGAAGCGCAAGTCGCTGCGCGCCCAATTGTGTGACGCCAACGTTTCGCTCGAGCCAGCCAGCAAGTGCCCCCGCTGTGGTCATCCATACGGCCCCGGAGCCGACGAGTAGCGCCACATTCCACGAAAAGGCCTGCGACCTGAAACGAGCCGGCGCCAACTCCATGACGACCGGGCCCATGGCCACACGCCAGGTGACGGTTCCCAGCCCTGCGACAAACGCAGCCGCATAGATCGCAAACGCCCGTTCGGCCCACGCTCCCAGTGCCAGGCCGACGGCAGCCAAGACGGACGCACTCAACAGGGTAATCTGCGTCCCGACGCGATCGACTGAGCGCCCAGCGGGAATGAGCGCGATGAGCCCTCCAGCCGTCAGGGAAGCGGCCGCAAGCCCCATGACGACCTCGTTCTGCCCCAACGCTTCGAGATAGAAGTTGTAGAGGAATGCATGGAAGAAGAGCCCGGCACCGAACAACACGTTGCCCGCAAAGAACAGACCGAGACGAACTCGGGACTCTCTCACCTCAGTGGCTTCCCAATCAGATGCAGTCCTCGCAACTTAGAGGCTCCTCGTGAAAGGCATTCGCAGTTCATGCTTCGACGTCTGATTGCGACTTATGTCGGAAGTTGTCTCTTCGCCTCCGCACTCGCTGCCCAACGGACCGATTCGCTGCCAGTCATAGGGCAGGACACCACAGTGGCGACGGCACGACTCGATCCCATCTTCGTCACGGGAACTGCCGTGCCGCTGTCGGCCCAAGGTCTCGGACTCGCGGGATCGATGGTCACCGCTGCCGAGCTCACGGCCCGACGACCGCTCTTCGCCGCCGACGCGTTACGGAATATTGCTGGAACGTTCATCGACCAAGCGGTAGGCCCCGGCGGTCCAACGATAATACGGCTGCGCGGCGGCGAGGAAGTGTTCACACAGATTCTGATGGACGGCGTCCAGACGAATCAGAACGGGGGGTTTTTCGACTTTCAAGGATTCCCGCTCACGAACATCGAAAGGATCGAGATCGTGCGCGGCCCCCAGAGTGCGCTCTACGGATCCACAGCAGTGAGCGGGGTGGTCCAGTTCATCACCAGACGTGGCACCGTCGGGCGACCGCGCATCGAGGCCTCGGCCGGAGGCGGTATCAGCGAGGTCAACGGCGGCAGCGCACGGAGCACCGTGACCGCTCGCGGTGGAACTCCCGACCTCCTCTACTCGGCCGGGGTGGGTGTCACGTACAACCGCGGGATTCACGCGCTGGCCCATGACACCTGGACCCGAGACGCGTCGGCGCGGATCGACGCCCGTCTGCACGACAACTGGGAGCTGACCGCCACGGCACGCTATGTCGGCGTCGAGTCCAACCTGCCGGTGCGAGATCCGGGGGCGACCAGGGTGCCGCTGGATCCCAACGCGCGCGACGAGCGCCACCGCATCATCTCCTCAACCGATCTCACCTACCGTCCGACGGAGCAGTGGGTTCATCGGCTGCGGGTCGGCGTCTATCGCGAAGGTTTCGAGTTTGTAGACCTGTTCGACGATGTTGCTTCCACCGGGCAATACGGCTTCTCCATCTTCGACGCCAACTTCGGCCTCGACAGCCGCCTGTGGAGGACGACGGCCGATTACCTGGGTTCCGTGCGAGTCTCTCCTGTCTCTCGGACTGCAGACCTTCAGATCGCCTACGGCGCCCGCCTCGAGCGAGAGGACTTACGGGATGTGACGAGCGGTGACTTTGGCGACGGCACTCTCGAACTCGACCGGTTGAGCACATCCGCCTTCACAGAGGTTCGCGCCGAGCTGTCGAGCCGAGTCCAACTGATGGCCGGCGTGCGCTTGGAGAAGACCGAGGATCTCATTGCCCAGCTCACACCCCGGGCGAGCGTGCGTTTTACGATCATTCCCTCTCGACTGTCCCTGCGGGCTTCGGCCGGACGCGCCTACAAAGCCCCGAACCTTCAGCAGCAATACCTCGACAACCCGTTCATCGTCTCCAACCCTGACCTCGAACCGGAGACGAGCTGGAGCTGGGATCTCGGTGCGCAACTCCAACTTGTCAAGGGACAACTCGACGTCGAGATGGCGTTCTTCCGCCAGGACTTCAGCCAACTGATCCAGCTCGGTCCCGTCGCCGGCGACACCCGCCTCTCGTACACTAACCTGAGCTCGAGTCGCATATATGGACTCGAGGGCCGCGTTCGGTACCTCGCGGTCGATCGGTTGCTCCTCGGAATCGACGGTGCTTGGTTGGATTCGAAGATCACGGACAACGCCGGTCAGGCACCCTCGGCCTTCCCAGTCGATTCCGCGTTGCCGTTTCGACCGGCCTTTACCGGGACCGCCTATACAGAGTGGGAGCTGACGAAACGGTTCTCAACAACACTCATTGCACGGTTCATTGGCCGCCAGGTCGTGCTTAGCGAGCGCTTCAGCGGCGAGCGCGTCGATACAGATGTCTACGCGCTCCTGAGCGCGATCGGACGGCTGCGCGTGTCTCCCTGGCTCGAGCTGACGCTGCGAGTGGAGAACCTACTGGATTCGACGTATGAGACTGCCTTCGATCAGCCGGGCCTCTCGAGGACCTGGTTCTTCGAGATGCGCGTGACACCGTGAAAGCACCAGGAACCTACACGGCCTTGCTCGACGCCGTGTCGGCTCGGACCACACCCGAACGCCTAAATCGGAAACGAGCAAGCCTGGAACCGAGCAGGATAGCGAGTACGCCCGCGAAGATCACCGGCCGCAGGAGATCGGCCTTGACGAGCCAGAGGAAGTGCAGCACGGCTCCGATCGCGGACACGTACACGAGACGATGCAACCGCCGCCAGCGCTTCCCGCCCAGCCGCTTGATCCAACCTTTGGTGGACGTGACGGCCAACGGGAGCAGCAACACGAACGCGGTGAACCCGACCGTGACATACGGCCGCTCGCGCACGTCTTCCGCAATCACGGACGGCGAGAAGCCAAGACCCGACAAATAGGTCTGGTCCACAGCGTAGGTGAGAAAGTGGAGTGAGGCGTAGAAGAAGGCGAAGAGGCCCAACATCCGACGCAGCTGAATGAGGGGACTGAAGCGTGTCAACCGCTGGACGGGCGTGACCGCGAGCGTCACCATCAACAAGCTGAGCGCGGCGAAACCGGTGCGGTGCGTCACCGACTCGACGGGATTGGCGCCCAGTCCATCCGTGAACACGGCAACGAGCAGGAGGAGCGCCGGAAGCAGCGACGCCACAAAGGCCACCGGCTTGAGCATACGGCGCACCGCGGAGCCCTGGGACACGGTCGGTCAGTACAGCCGCGTGAGGTCCATCCCAGCGTACAAATTGGCAACCTGGTCGGCGTAGCCGTTGAACGGCAGCGTCGGCCGGCGCCGCAACTCTCCGATCCGCCGCTCGCGAGCTTGGCTCCAGCGCGGATGATCGACGTCCGGATTCACGTTGGCGTAGAACCCGTATTCCCGCGGGGCCGACACGTTCCACGTCGCACGTGGCTGCTCTCGCGTGAGCCGAATTCGCACGATCGACTTGATACTCTTGAATCCGTATTTCCAGGGAACCACGAGCCGGACCGGCGCACCGTTCTGGTTTGGCAACGCCTTGCCGTACAGGCCCAACGCCAGGATGGTCAACGGGTGTCTCGCCTCGTCGAGGCGTAAGCCCTCGACGTATGGCCACGGCAGCACGTTGCGGCGTTGCCCCGGCATCTGCTCGGGGTCCAGCAGCGTCGTGAATTCCACGAATCTCGCGTGCGACGTGGGCTCGACGGCGTCGAGCAGAAACCGCAACGGGATCCCCAACCACGGAATCACCATGGACCAGGCCTCGACGCAGCGCAGCCGATACACCCGCTCCTCAGGCGAGAATTGCTGCCACAGGTCTTCGATGCCGAACGTCTGCGGCTTGTGCGCCTCGCCCTCCACGGCGACCGTCCACGGACGGGTGCGCAGCGTGTGCGCGTTTTTCGCGGGGTCTCCCTTACCGGTCCCGAATTCGTAGAAGTTGTTGTAGCTGATCACGTCTTCGAGAGGCGTGAGCTCGTCATCGCGCTGACGGGTGGCCGCTGCGAGTGCACGCGGCATCGCTGCGCCGGCCGCGATCGCAAGCCCCAGCGCAGCGGTCGCCCCGATGAAACGTCGCCGATCGAGATAGTCAGCCTCAGCCGTGATCTCTGAACTGTGTAGGTCGCTGGGTCGTCGAATCAGCATGATGCCCTCTGCTCGTTCCATGATTGGAACCGCCCAGCACCACGAAAGTTCCCATATTCGCCCAGGCGCTCGCGTGAGCACCACTCACTCGCTCTCGTCGTTCTCTCCGAATTCGATGCGAACGGTTGTTCCCTGCCCCGCCGGACTCTCGACACCGATGGCCGCGCCCCATGACTCCACCAGCCGTCGACAGATCGCGAGTCCCAATCCCGTCCCGCTCGTCGTAGTCGAGAAATGCGGTTCGAAGATGTGTGGAAGGTCCTGGTCGGAGATGCCGCGACCGTTGTCCCGCACCTCGAGGACCGCGGGACCCGCTCCACTGGCCAGTACCACGATCTCGATGTCGGTGGCACCGGCGTTGCGCGCGTTCTCCACGAGATTGATCAACACTTCTCTGACCTCGTCCTTGCGGACCAGCACCTCGACGGGCTGATCTCCCCGAACTCGAACTGGAGTCCCGTCACCCAACGCATAGAGCGCTGCCGCGTCCCGCGCAATCGCGGTGAGATCCGCTTGATGGAGCGGCGACGCTTCGGCGGGCGGAGCCCCAAAACGGGCGAAGGCGCGCGCAATCGCGTCGAGACGCTCGATCTCAGCGAGAATCTGTTGCCCGGTCTGCTCGAGCGTGGCATCGAAGTCGGCACTTCCGTGACGCCGCGCACGCTGCAGGTGCTGGATCCCGAGCCGGATCGGCGTCAACGGGTTCTTGATTTCGTGCGCGACTTGCCGCGCCAATTCGCCCCACGCCAACACGCGAACGGCTCGCGTCAACTCAGTCGTGTCATCCAGCGCCACAACGCACCCTCTCGGATCACCGAGCAGGGCCGCGACCTGGACCCTGATCCGACGCCCCTCGACCACGAACTCCTGTTCGAGAAGATCTTCATTTCTCTGCATGAAGTCGTGTACGCACTCCCACACCGGCTTCCATACGGGTGCCGTCGCGTCCCGGACGGCCACCCCGGACTCGAGCACCGCGTCGAGCAGCTCCTGAGCTCTGGGATTGGCGATCGTCACCTGCATCTGTCGATTCAAGGCGACGACGCCGGTGGCCACGGTGCTGAGGACGGTGGCCGTGCGGCGTCGCGCCGTCTCGAGCGCGATCTGGCTCGCCTCCACATCCCGCGCCATGCGCCCAAACGCGTCGACGACCGACACGAATTCCGTCGGCACGTTGGGAGCGAACGGGGGGATGACAGACCCACTGCCGACGGCGTCGGCCGCCGCGCGCAGCGACTGGACTGGCTTGGCAAGCTGTCGCGCCGCGACGGCCGCAAGCCCGGCGGCACCGCCGAGTCCCAACAGGGTCACGAGCAACAGGCCAAACGCGAGGTCTTCCTGCTCGCGCTGGACATCGGTCACGTCGACCAGCCGCGGCGCGGCAAGGACTGCGAGATCGTCTGCAAGCAGACCCAGACTCCGATAGCCGACCCGCGTTCGACGACCACCGATGGTCGCGTTGGTCGTGATCTCGAGCGCATCGTCTTCGGCGAGCGCGAGAAAGACGTCGGGCGCCAAATAGGGATCGATGAGACCGAGCTCGGCCAGAACCCGAGAGCTCGACGCCGAGAGCGCACCACCCTCGTACCACAGCAAATCGGACCCGAGCCGCCCCGCCAAGTTCATGAGCCGCTCCTCTCGCTCCGCCGGCGATCGGGTTGCCAGCGCTTCGGCCGTCGACGCCGCGTCACTCAGCGTCTGCTGGATGAGCAGATCACCGCGCCGCACGGCTTCAGAGCTCAGCCGGCCGATCGACCACGCCGCGAATCCCAAAGTGGGAATCACGAAAAACGCCGCGAGCGCAATCGTGAGCCGCATGCGGTACGACCGGAGGCGCAGCATCTCGGGCAACCCCGGAGGGAGTCGAAAGCGTCCCCCCACACCTTCGGCCACGAGCAGCAGGAGCGTCAGGAACCCGAAATCAACGATCACGAGCAGCATGCCGCGCACGATGAGCTGTGCGGGATCACGAATCGACACGGTGGCGTGGAGATGGCGCACCCGATCCGGACCCTCCAGCAATCGACTGGACCGCAGCATCCACCCATCTCGGGCCCAGAGACGATCCTCTTCGAGCATGCCCGACGGGCCGACCAGCTCGCCGACGTACATCGTGTACGGTGCCAGGAGCCGTAACTCGCCCCTCAGGAATCGTCCAACCAGCACCGGGCGAACGAGCTGAGATCGCGGAGCGACCGTGACCGTCACCGCCGATCCATCATCGTATGCGACCCCCCCCACATACTGCAGTCCGATCTCCGTCTCCATTACGCGGACCACCGGAGCGGCGCTTTCTCGCGCCAATCGACCGACTTCGTGGAGGAGAGCAGTGTCGACGTCCAACCGCGCGAGGGCGAGGCTCGCGATCTGTTCGTCGTTCGGTCCCCATGCGGTTAACACCCCGGGGTAGTCCCACTGCGAGAGCGGCGAGCGCCGCCACCGCGCATAAAGGTCGGCCGTGTTCCTTGGGGGACCATCTGCGACCAGGTCGGCTTGGAATCGCTCCAAGAATCCGATGGCCACCGGGTCGCCACCTTGGAGTCGGCGGGCGTCGCGTTCCGCCAAGAGGAGCCGGCCATGGAGGACCGCGCCCCACGTGAGCACCGCCGCCGCAACGCCAGCAACGGCCGTGACACTGAGGAGCACTCTATAGCGCTGCCCCGGTTGGATTGCCAACCACGCGGCAGGGATCCACAGGAGCCCATACCAGAGCGGCCAATCGCCTGACGGTTGCCACGTCATCAACCCGATGACCGCGAGACCCGCAACCCAAACCGCCGCTCCCACCGCGGCCCACCCCGCCCACCGACGCTCGCGCTGGCCGAGCAGCAGTGCAGCCGAGAGACCGATCGCTGCCCCGGCTGCGGTCAGCGTGACCTGCCAGCTCAGCCACAACGCAACCCCGATGCCGGTGGACGGTGGGGTGATCCCGCGCGCCAAACTCCACATCACAAATGGAGCGATCGCGACGAGGACGACGGCGGCCACGCTGCGCACTGGAGCGTGTCCGACGCCGCGTCTGCCAAGCTGGAGCAGACCGATCACAATGAGCCCCGCCAACAGGAGCACCGCGCCCGCCGATGCCCCCATCGGGCCCAGCGTGTCGAGGAAGTACACGGCTGGAGAGAAGAGAACACGCAATCCGATCCGCTCACCGGTCGGCGTGGCCGCCAACAGCGCCACGATGCCGAGGACCCCGCCCCAACGACCGACGGACCCACCCAGCAGCGCCAGCAGTCCCAGCAACACCAGCGTCAGGACGGCGGTCCACCCGCTCCCCGTCGCTACGATCCGAAGCTTCACGGCGCCCTGGGAGGGCGGCACGGCCCGGACGCTGAACAAGGTGTCGGGCGGCGCAATGCCCGGCGGTGCCACACACGAGGGCAGGCAGTAGTCGAACACGTCGGTCCCGGGCGGAGCGTTCCCCGGCGCGAAGAACTCGAGGCTCGAACCGGTCTCCCGAGTGAACCGCCACGCGATCGTGCCCTCGCGATCGGGGACGGCGCTGTCGGCTGCCAGCACGACGTGGCCGACCGCGGTGCGGGTCGCTCCCTGGCGACTGGCCTCCAAGACCACGTAGAATGGAGAGATGCGAACCGACAATTCTGCCTCTGCCGGCTGGGTGGTTTCGCGATGCCGACCAGCCCATGCCCATGGCCGCCCGGACTCGTCGAAGATGACCACACCGTGCTCCGGTGCGTCCGACCCGACGAGGTCCTGGAGGTGCCGCACCACCTCGGTCCGCGACGATCCCTCTGCCGTGAGGCCCCGAGCCGCCACCTCGCGGGCGAGGTCCACCGCGAGGGCCAGCGTACGGCTGAGGCGCTCGCTCGCCGTCTGGATCAGCGACTCGCGCACCTCGGCCCAGTGGACTTCCACATTGCGAGTCCGGAGCGAAGTCGAGAGCACGGCCACCGCTGCGGCGACGGCCACCGCGCCGCTGGCCAACGCCCCGAAGCTCCGCTCCCGGGCGGCCGCCCAGGCGACCACGAGGCTCACAGCGAGTGCGCCGAACGCCAACGGCATCGACGGCTCGCGAATCCACAGCGCGATGACCGCCGCTTCAACCGCCACGGCGATCTCCCAATGAGCGATTCGCCCACGCCGGCTCAACGCCCTCTCCTTCTCAAGCGATTGAGGCCGAACGAGGTCTGCGAGCATCTGAAGCGGGATTCACGTCTCATCGTGGCTGTCGGCACCACTGAGCAGCATGGCCCGCATCTCCCTTTGGGTTGTGACACCATCATCGTCGAGCGGCTGGCAGACGAGCTGTCGGTCGAGTTTCAAGTGCTCCGCGCTCCCACCATAGAATATGGCGTGAATGCGCCGACGGTGACCCCGTTCCCCGGCAGCGCATCGGTGCGACCTAAGACGCTCCATCGCCTGCTCAACGACTTGGTCGGCGATTGGGAGGAAGGCGGCGTCACCGAGTTCATCATTCTGACCGCGCACGGGTCGGACCCGCATCAGGAGGCGCTGAGCACCCTGCGAACCAAAAGCGCTCGCGTCCGCACCGTCGACATCTTCTCCGTTCCGCGGCTCGTCGCCGAGACGGACCCCAATGTGCCGGTGCACGGTGGCGAAATCGACACCTCACTCCTGTTACACATCGATCGTGAGCTCGTACAGCTGGACCTGGCACAGGATTTCGAAACCTCCAAGGCGATGGCCCGACGGTACCACCGCGGCGCCCGAGGTGGGATTCCGCGGACGAGTACGGGATCGCTTGGAAGGCCCACCCTGTCCAGTGTGGAGAAGGGCGAGACGTTGTACCGGGTTATCTTCCAGCGTATCGCGTCCCGCATCTTCCGAGACCATTGATGTCGCGAATTCGAAGCGCCCCGGCCGTGCTGCTCGCCGGCCTCATCGTTGGACCCCTCTTGGTTCCACGCGCCAGCGTGCCGCCTCGCGCCACCGCAACTGACCAGGTCGGTGAGATCGACCGTGGCGTCCTGCTCATCACTCGCGGCACGACTGTCGTGGGTCGAGAGGAATTCGTGGTCCGCCGAGGGCGTGGATCGGGAACGCTGGGAGGGTTCACCGTCGCGAGCACCGCATGGTATCCGGCCGATCGTCCAACTCGGTCGCTGACCTCCGTCGTCGAGTATGGTGCCGATTCCCTCCCGACCGCGGCGCGCATCGAAGCGACGAACGGTGACCTACGGCGCGTGCTGATCAGCATGAGCCCGCGCCGGATCACGGTCCGGGTTGCCACCGCAGAGGGAGAAACCGCCCGGGAGCACCCCGCCCGTAACCCGCACCTGTTCGTCGACGACTCCGTGTTTGCGACTCACGCCCTCCCTCCTGCCCGAGGCCCCGGCGCAGTGCGCGCCATGACACTCGTGGGAACACGCGGGTCCATGACGGAGGTGGTCGATCACGGGATGGAAACGACCGAAGTCGGCCGCACGATGCGGGAACTCCGGCACATCACCCTCCGGACGGATGGGAGCGTCCGCCACTTGTGGTACAGCCCCGACGGGCGGCTGTGGAAGGTCACCGATACCGGCCGGCGCCTCGCCGCTACCCGGCTTGGCACCGACAACGCTCGCTAGCCGCAGAAGTTGGTACCATCGCCGGCCGACCTTGCCTTGGCGGTCCGGCATCTCCCGTCTAGCTTTCGCCTCGATTCGCTGTCCCGATATGAAACCCCGGGTGACGGCTGGCCGTATGGACAGCGGACGCCGTTTACCCTCCAGTCAGAAGGCACCGAGATGACCCGTGGAGTACTCCTTCTGCTCGCTGCCGTCGGCCTCGCCGCGCCGATGCAGGGACAGCAGACCGCCCAGCCGGGGGCGCGCACGCTGACGCTCGCTGAGGCGGTCGCCATTGCCCGTCAGAACAACCCGCTGCTGCGTCAGACCGCAAACGACCTCGGCGGGACCGCCTGGGGCGTACGGAACGCGTACGCCGCTTTCCTTCCTGCCGTGAGCGTGAGCGGAGGCATCGGCTACCGTGGTGCCGGCTCCCAGACGTTCTTGACGCAGGAATTCATACAGCAGTCCTCTACAATTGGCTCCAGCTACAACGTCGGGCTCTCGCTGTTCCTCTCAGGCCGTACGCTGATGCAGCCGGGCTTGGCCCGGGCCCAGCACCATGCCGCCGAGGCCGCACTGACCGGAGCCGAGATCAACCTCGAGTCGGGGATTCGGCAGCAGTATCTCGCGGTCCTTCAGGCCGAGGCCCAAGTGGATCTGGCCGAGCTGCAGGTGACACGCAACGAAGAGTTCCTGAGGCTCGCGCAGGCCTTGTTCCAAGTCGGGCAGAACACACTCCTCGACGTCCGGCAGGCGGAAGTGGCGAAGGGACAGTCCGAGGTGGCGTTCCTGCAGGCCCGCCAGGCCGTGACGGTGGAGAAGCTCCGACTGTTTCAGATCCTCGGCATTCCAGCTCCCGAAGACCCGTCGATGGTGACCCTGCCTGACACGTTTCCAGTGGTCGAGCCCGCCTGGAACCTCTCGGCACTCTTGGCCGAGGCCGACAGGGACAATCCGGATCTCATCTCGCTCAGGGCAGGCGCGTCCGCCGCGGGCGCCGGCGAACGAGCCGCGAAATCGGACTGGCTGCCGTCGCTCTCGTTTTCAGCTGGCTGGTCAGGCTTCACCCAGCAGTTCAATGACGTTGATCCCCTGCTCCAGAACGCTCAGGCGTCGGCGAGCACCTCGATCCAGCAGTGTGAGTTCACCAATCAGTTTCTGGTGAATCCCGGAGGGCCGCAGGCCGACTGTTCGGTGTTGGGGTTCACCACCGCCGACGAGCAGGTGCTGCGCGATCGGAACAACGTGTTTCCGTTCGACTTCACGGGGCAGCCGTTTTCCGCCAGCCTCACGGTCTCGCTCCCGATCTTCACGCAATTCAGCCGCCCGCTCAGAATCGCCGAAGCGTCGGCCTTCGCCGACGATGCACGAGAGGCGGTGCGGGCCCGTGAGCTCATGGTCCGCACCGACGTGAGCCAGGCGTACTACGCACTGGAGGCGGCATACGAAGCCATCGGCATTCAGGAGAACAGCCGGGTGGCCGCGAGTGAGCAGCTCCGCCTCTCGACCGAGCGCTACCGCGTTGGGTCCGGGACCTTTTTCGAACTCCTCGATGCCCAACTTGCCGCGCAACGAGCCGAAGGAGATTACATCAGCGCGATTTACGCCTATCACCAGGCAATCGCAACACTTGAAAACGCCGTGGGTCGGCCACTGCGTTAGCGATACGGAACGCCCATGACTCGGAAAAAGAAGATCATCGTCTTCGGCGGCCTGGCGGCCGTTGTGCTTGCCCTCATTGCCTTCAACGCGGCTGCGCAGCGCGACCGTGGTGTCTCCGTACGACTCGGAGAAGTGGAGCGGCGCGATTTGGTCGCCACAGTCACGGCCAGTGGCCAGATCGAGCCCAAGCAGTCGGTCGATATCAGCGCCGACATCACGGGCCGCATCATCGAGATCCCCGTCGAGGAAGGGGACCTCGTCGAGCGCGGACAACTGCTCCTCAGGATCGATCCGTCACAGTACGAAGCCGCCGTCGCCCGGGCGCGGGCACTTGAAGCCTCGAGCCAAGCCTCATTGTTGCAGGCACGAGCCAATCGCGATCAAGCCCGCCGGGCACTCGATCGAGCGCGCGAGCTCAAGCGCCAAGATCCGAACCTCGTTTCGGATGAGCAGCTCGAGCAGTCCCAGACCTCGTTTGACGTGGCCGAGGCCATGGCCGTTTCGGCAGGGCATCAGGTGGCGCAGGCACAAGCGGGGCTCCAGGAGGCTCGAGAGGCGCTCGCCAAGACCGTGCTCCGCTCGCCCATGGCCGGCGAGGTCACGCGTCTGGCAAAGGAGGAGGGAGAAGTAGCCGTACCTGGCACCTTCTCGCCGGAGACGGGACTCCTCCTCACCGTCT
>JAOTWK010000233.1 GCA_029862935.1 Gemmatimonadota bacterium
ATCGAGCAACTGCAACGCGCGACGGCGGCGCTTCTCGAGCGATGCTTGCCTTCCGGTCGGCCTCATGAAACACCTCCCGGAAGAATAATAGGACATTAGTTATGCATATGTCAATAGGCGGGTTCGTCATCGCCGCCTTCGAATCTCCGAGAAGCTAACGAGAGTTTCTTCTCTTGTGCGGGAGTTAGCATATCCGAAAACGGTGCCAACAGGTCACGACAGGCCTGGTAGTCACCATTCCGAAATGCGTTGTTGGCGTCATTCGTCGCCTGAAGGTAGGCATGAAGGCGACGCTGAGCAGTTTCACGTTTCCGAGCGGCGGCGATCGCCGTGGTATCGACTTTTTCCGAACGAATCTTGTGATTGAACGTTGTGCCAATGCCTTCGACAGCCAAGTCGCGTTCAATAATCCGCTGCTTGTCCTCCATCGAAAGCAGAGAAAGGCACTGTTCGTCTTGATCATCACAGAAGTCGTTCAATAGGAGTTTGCGAAGCGTTTCAGTGTAAGCCCTGGGGATGTAAGGGGCAACGGTTTCAATATTGAGGTCGAGGTACTGCTTGAATCCCACGTCATCGACATTCAGATCGTCTCGTGAATCGTAGGAGATAGCGGCAAAGCCTTCAAGAAGGATGCGATAAAGAAAATCGCTGAACGAGGCGGCGATGATTTCTGCACTGTATTCATCGTGGCGGCAGAGGATCACAGGTGTCCCACGCTCTGTTTCAACGTCTGGATTCCAGACCCAGTGGTCGCCATAGCCGTTACCCGCGAACGACACAAACCGATTCGGCTTCCAGTCGTTGGGTGCTTTCCAAGTGATGAGTTTGTCGATGGAATTCCATTCAACAGCCATGAACCAAGGCGCGCACATCAACGCTGGTGGTGCTGTCGCGACAATGGTTGTCCAATTGGCTTCCCAATCCTCTCGGCTCGTGCCGAACCTCAGCCGTCCCTCGGCATACAGCTGGAGATACGCGTCTGGCAGACTGAATCCTGTTGCCTTCAGAACTCGCTGTCGAATTGCATCGATCATGGAGGACACTTTGCCACATTACGTCCAGCATCAGCGGCGGTGCTCAGCGCCACCCGCTGCATGCTGTTGTTAGGCTGCAGTCGTTGAGTCAGAATTGACGTCTGGGCTGCCATCTCCCCTCCGCTTCACGTCCGGACCCGCCAGCGAGCCTAGTCGGCGATGATCCCCCGTCCACTGGAACAGCGTAGATGTCTAGATCTTCATCAGCGCCATCGGATACGTTTGCCGTGTACACCAACCATCGACCGTCCGGCGACCACCGTGGGTACCAGTTCCGACCTTCGGAAACAACAGTGCGCCGGCCGGAACCATCGGCATTGATGACGACGATGTCGGACTCTTCACCGCGGTCGGAGTAGAAGGCAACACGTTTCCCATCCGGGGAGAATACGCCCGCGCCGTTCGAGAACTCGTCATTCGTTAACCGCTGGATCGTGTTGCCGTTGGAATCGACAAGGAACAGGTCGGCCCCTTGGTCTCCGACTTTCCTGCTGAGGAGGAAGCTCCGTCCGTCAGGGGCCCACTGTGCCGAGGTGGAAGTTCCTGGTGACTCTGGGAAAAGTCTTCGCTGCTCTGTTCCATCCGCGTTCATCACGTAGATGTGCACGGCCTCTGCGGTGTCGCCAGGCTCGCGGCGCCAAGAGGCAAACGTGATTTTGGTGCCGTCGGGCGACCAGGCAGGCACGTAGTCATGAGCCGGATCATCGGTGAGGCGTCTTGCGCCCGACCCGTCCGCGTTCATCACCCAAACGTCAAGGCTGCCGTGCAAGTTGCTTTGATAGGCGATCTGACGCCCATTGGGAGACCACTCCGGCCAGTTTTCCGAAGCCTGAGTGCGAGTGAGATTCATCCATTCAGGTGAGCCAGCGGTCACCGAGTAGATCTCGCCATTGCCGTCTCGATTTGACATGAAGACCAGAGTCGCGTTCGCGGGCGTCCAGGCACGGTTCAACTCCTTGGAACAGTAGCCCACAAGAGCCAGCGCGCACGCCGCAAGAAGAACCAGACCTCGATCAAAGCGGGCGGTCAGCACGGAGGCCTCCTATTCGGCCCTATGGGATCTGTCGGCCCAACGTTTGGCCAATAAGCCGCGGGCGCCGAAGGCGGCCATCAGCTTCGTCGGCTTGTTGGGCAGCAGGCTCCACCAACTATGCTCGAGAGCGACGAATTCGACAGGTCGCCCCACTAGCCAACACCTTGGCGATCGCGCTTATGGTATTCCAGTTGCGCGTCGTGGCCGATACCCCGAAGACTTGATCCAATGTGCCGAGGTAGCTGATGGCCTTCATCTGGCGCCGGTAGAGGCCGATGACGAACCGACCATCGCGTGCGAGAACCTTGAGAGTCCATCTGCTGCCCGAAGGAAGGCTCTTTGGCAGGCGCGGCGCTGAGCGGGGGCGCCGAGCCAGCACGCTTACGAATCGGACGATGTTGGGCCGTGCCGGATGGCCTGCGAAAAAGTCCTGAGCGATTAGCCTGAAGATTTCTCGCCCCTGGCAGATCATGATTTCCGTGTCAAACGGCAGCCGACGCTTCAATTCATCGCGGAGCTCTGCCTGGGTCACCGGCCGCCAAACCACGCACGTGCCTGCCGCCCCGATGCTGACGGTATCGAGGTGCCTCAATTGCTCAGCGAGCACGGTAGGACGGAAGGTCCTGTGACCGCCTACATTGACTCCCCTCAGTAGAACAACGAGTGCCACGGTGCCTCGGACTGCCTGTTGGAAGACTCAGCCACTGAGCATAATGTGGTGCACGGGCCTTCTTGCTACCCAACACTGCGGTTCAGCTGCGAGGACCGCGCCGTCGTGCGCCACCGCGGAACTCGTCAGCTGCAAGCGCTTGTTGGGCGTGCGACCCTCCTATACTCGTCTCAATACCCAAATGGCACAGATCAGGTCGGTGCCAAGAAGCTGGGTCTCGCGTTCCTGTCTCGCCACATACTCGTCGATCAGCTCGGTCAGGTCCGTATGACGTGCTTTGACGAGGCGAGCACGTTGGCGGATCAGGTCAGTGTTCCTCTCGTTCAGCGAGCGTGTCTCGTCTGCTGAGCAAACAACCTGCCGAACCAGCTCGTCACCAAACGCAGTCAAGCGGCGCAGCGTTTCCGAGCGACCCGCATAGCCGTCAGCCCCCGGCAGCGCCGCAATGCCATCCGCTAGGAAGCCATCTTCGATCACAATGTAGCCACCTTGACGGACCAGCGTTCGAAGGCCCGCGATCGTCTGCCTATGGTCACCTGACACGGGTCCGACGCTCAACAGAAGGACCGCGTCGTACTGTCCTTCCTGCCCAAGTATCTCGCGGATGTCGTCCTGCCTGAAGTGGCATTTGGAGCTGACACCGTACTCCCTCGCCAGCGTGCGCGCGGACTGGAGGAAAGGTGGGAAGGCGTCGACCCCCTCGACCTGGAGGTCGAGGCGATCCGCTAGGGCCACCGCTACCGCACCCTTGCCGCAGCCAAGGTCCAGAACGCGGGATTCCGGTTTGACTCCGATCGACTGGAGTGCGGACACGATCTGCACAGACGAGGTACCCAATTCCCACAAATCGATCAGGAGGTCTGGTAGAACCGGAAGAAGCCGAACGTCGGTCTCCATCGCTCGCGCGACCTCCTCGGCTAGTGGACTGTAACAGCTGAACGTTTAGTGCATTGGATTCGCCGATTCGGCTCATTGTAGGTCCACTTGACGGGTCTGGGATCGTCGTTGTACTTACGGATGTACTTCATGATCTGGCGGGCGAGGTCGCGAGTCGACTTGAAAATGCCGCGGTAGATCAAGTCTCGTTCGATCTTCGAAAACCAAAGTTCGACTTGATTGAGCCACGAGGAATAGGTTGGCGTGAAGTGCAGCTTGACCTTCGGGTGTTTGTCGAGGAACTCGCGTACGTGCGGCGTCTTGTGAGCTGACAAGTTGTCCAGAATGACGTGGATCTCGCGTTTGCGCTTGTTGGACGCGACGAGCTTTGCCAGAAAGGCAACGAACTCCTGGCTCGTATGACGACGGACTGTTTTTCCGAGGACCTCCCCGGTTCTCGTGTTGAACGCGGCGTAGAGTGACAGAGTCCCGTTGCGGACATATTCGAATCCGTGACGTTCCGCGCGCCCAGGAGAAAGCGGGAGAATGGGGTCCCGTCTGTCCAATGCTTGAATCGCCGTCTTCTCGTCGATGCAGAACACGGCGGCGCGCTGAGGCGGATTCATGTACAGGCCAATGACATCGGCGGCTTTGGTCTCGAAGTCGGGGTCGTTCGACATCTTGTAACGTTCGATGCGATGGGGCTGAAGCCCGTACTTCCTCCACGTGCGCGCCACCATCATGTGATCGACACCGAGTTTCTTCGCAAGGCGGCGCGTGCTCCAGTGAGTCGAGCCATCCGTGGGCGGTTTCTGCGTCCAGGACAGAATCCGCGCCTCCATCCGAGGCGTGAGCACCTGAACGGGTCGGCCCTCATGCCGCGCGAAGAGGCCTGCCAAACGCTCTTCCAGAAAACGTTTCTTCCACTTGCTGATGAACGGCGCGGAGCAGCCCACCTCTCTCTGGACCTCAAGGTAGCTTGAGCCGTCATCCAGTAGCAGCAGAACTTGCGCGATACGAGCGTCGTCAGCGCGACCACTGCGGCTGCGGGTTCGCCGGCGCAACTCGGCACGTTCGGATCGGGTCAGAACAACGCGTCTGGTCTCTCGCATGCACGAGAGTCTACCACTAAACGATTAACTGTTACAGTCCACTAGGTGTGCACACCTACCAAAACTATTACGTTACCCGCTACGCCAGCATCCAGCTCTCATCCTACGACGACGCGGACACTCCGAAAGCTCGAGACTACGCGCTCGGAAGCTTCATCCGTGCCTCGAAGATCGCCAGATAGCTCCATGAGACCAGATCAGCGACGGTCACACATCACGAGGGTCGCATAAATGAACGGACACTTTGAATCATCGCGCGGTGCAACGATAAAGTCGATCGCTTTTGGAGCCGGTGTCCTGCTCGCGTGTGGATTCCTCTTTGGTGCCCCGATAGCCCTCGCCGGCGTGTGTGCAGGCGACACCTCTGTCCACTGCGGCGCCCCCATGACGACATGTGCTGATTCAGGCGTAAGTGGCCCATGTCTAGAGGGTTGGTGTCTCGACGACCACAGCGTCGGCTGCAGCGATCTGCCCGGAGACGGCACTGAGTGCGGATCGTCCGGACCCTGCGTGCTCGCCCCGGTTGACAACGGTTGCATGGATGACCTTTTTCCTGGCTCTCTCAACTGCACGGCCAACGATGTCGGAATTGCTCAGGTCTTCAACGTCAACATCCTGGATGACGGCTGTGCCTTTCCTGGCGACCTCGTGACCCTAAGTTTTTCCGGAGAAGTAGAGACGACCGCGAACGAGCGCTATGACGTGGGGTTCTATTTCGCGAAGGACTCGGGCGATGCGCTGACGGGTGAGTGTCATATCGAAGTGATTCCCTTCAGCGGGACCTTCGACGCCGACTCCTTTTGTGTGGGATTCGAGGACCCGTTCACGTGCTGCACGGCCGCCGGCACGGGCACCTGCAGTGGGAGCTTCACGGATCTCGACGCGAACTGCAAGTCGGGTGACTGCGACGCCGACGGCTCGGTCACTTGTTCGACCACCGGCCCGCTAGATCCCGACTGCATCGGCATCGACACGTGTGGCGATATCTCTAAAGCGGCCGGATTCCCGAACCCCGAGTTTGCCGATTTCGGGCCTCTCACCCTGGTCTGCGAGGACTCCGACGGCAACGGGTTCCTCGACGTCAACACCTGTGCGAGCTGGCGAGTTAGCGCCACCGACCTGTGCATGTCGCCCCTGGACGCTTTTCCCAGCGCCCCGTCCAAATGCAACTGCGGTGATGGCCCCTTGGAGATTCCC
>JAOTWK010000234.1 GCA_029862935.1 Gemmatimonadota bacterium
GCCAGCGTGCCGGCGTCCTCGATGCCGAGCGCGGTGAGATAGGTGCCGCTGTAAGTGACGGCGAACTCGGCCGACGTTATCGCGTAGGGGCTGGGGTCGGTGATGGTCATGGCGACGAGCACGGTGTCGCCGGGGTTGCCGGCACCGGTTCCCGCGGTGAGCGAGAGCGCGCGCACGTTGATCAGACCCGTGGTCGTAGACATGATGCCGTTGAAGTCGGTGGACGTGCACGTCACCGCCCCGGGCGCGAGCGCGTTGAGCCAGTCGTTCCCAAGGAAATCGGCGACGCCGGCATCCGAGGTGCTGTACGTGTAGGGCGGCGTGCCCGAGCCGGACGTCCCGAACTGCAGGCTGTCGCCCACCACCAGCTCTCCGGTGTCGGGATAGATGTTCGTCGTCGGCAGCGCGGTGATGCTCAGAAGCCCGTTGGACAGGGTGTCCGCCGGCGTGCCCTCGTTGAAGACGAAGTCAGCGAACGTGAGCGTGACGTTGCCGGCGTTGGGCCCGAGCACGAAGCGCAGGTTCAGGAGCGTGCCGGAACCGGCGAGCGCGGTCGCACCCGCCGCGGCGACGTCGATACGGCCAGCCTGGGGGTTGGCCGTCACCGATCCCCAGGGCGCGGTGAGCGTGCCGGCGACGGGCGCGTCGACGGCGCTGGCATACAGCGAGTTCCACGTAACGGCGAGCTCATAGGCGTACACACCCAGGCCGGTGAGGTCTGTGGTGGTGATCGCCACCGTCACCGTGTCAGCCACGGTGCCGGAGGCGTTGCCGATGTCTAGCTGCACCGCCCCCGCGGCGCTCGGCAACATGAGCACGAGCGCCAGCAGGAGCGGGCGAGTGAGCGATGTCCAGTGTCGGGTCAGCATGGCGTTTCTCCTTGGATCGGTGTCCGGTTCGATGGCCCGCTGACCGTTACTTCAACAGGAGCATCTTGCGCGTTGCGCCAAAGCTGCCCGCCTCGATGCGGTAGAAATACACGCCCGAGCTGACGCGCGTGCCCGCGTCGTCGGTGCCGTCCCACTGGGCCTGGTACTGCCCCGGTCCCACGCGGCTGTCGACGAGCGTGCGCACGCGCCGCCCGGCGACGTCGTAGATCACGAGCCGCACCGCAACGCCGCTCGCGTCCACGGGCACGTCGTAGCGAATGCTCGTGACCGGGTTGAACGGGTTGGGCACGTTCTGCGCGAGCGCCCACTTCGTGGGCAGCGACGAGCCGGCCGCGCGGCCGCCTTCCGAGACCGCCTCCGCGGTGAGGTCCTGCTCGTTGAGTCGCGCCCGCGTGACCTCGAAGCGCACCGCCTCGCCGTCGCGCAGGCCCGAAGCGCCGCGCACGTCCACAGAGACGGCCGCCGTCACCGGCAAGAGCTCGGCACGCGCCAGCGCGATCACCAGCTCGTGCTCGCCTTCGCGCTCGACCACGCTCCAGTAGAGCGCCGCCCCGCGCGCCGCCTCGGTGAGGCGCACGCCGTCGATGCGGATCTGCCGCGGATCGAAGGCAACACGGTACTCGTGCCCGAGCACCTCGCCGCTCCCGGAGACCTCGATGGGCACCGAGGCCGGCGTTCCGCGCGCCACGGTGAAGGCCGGGATGCGCACGGCAAAGTCGCCCGGCTCGTCGCCCAGGTAGTCGAAGGGCCTTCCGTTGCGCGCCAGGTACTCCATTGCCGGCGAGCTGGGGTCGCTGGTGGAGTCGAACGCGCAGGGGAAGAAGGGAATCAGGCCGGCCACGTACTGAAGGATGTACGAGGCGTCCAGCGTGGAGAGCCCGCTCGCGCAGTTGACGTCGCCCACGAGCTGCTGCTGCGCCGAGAGCGTGATGAGGAGCGCCAGGTGCTGCAGGACGAGCGAGGCATCGTAGGCGCGCACCTCGCCGTTCAGGCTCACGTCGCCGAGCAGCAGGTTGCCGACACCGCCGGTGCGGTAGCCGGTGTAGTCCACGCGGTCGGTGACGTCGTCGCCGGCGGGGTTGGGGTTGTACCAGCCGCCGGTTCCCGTGTCGTCCGAGGGGTCGTTGGGACCACCGGCATCGCCCCACCAGGAGTTCTTGGCCGACACGGTGAAACTCATGCCCGTGTTCTTGACCCCGTAGTAGGTGTTGTCCATGAAGTCACAGTGCTCGATCTTGCCCTTGGTCGAGTCGCCCGAGGCGCCGGTGAAGTTCACGCCGATCCCGTTGTTCGAGAAGATCGTATTCGCAATCTCGGGGTGGGCGTTGGTCACGTTGAGGGCGCCGGTCGTGCTCGAGTTGGTTGCGTAGCGGAACACGCAGTTGTCAAAGCGCGTGCTGTCGTCGATGGCCTCGTTGGCGATATTGATGTAGCCCCAGCGCAGGCTCGAGCCGTCCGTGTCGGTGCTGTCGTTGTTGGTGTCGCCGCCGTAGAAGTCGTCGTGCGGCGAGGTGAACACGATGAGGCTGTCCGGGTGGGCCTTGCCCTCGGCGATGAGGCCGCGCTGGACGGTGATCCACCGCCCCGAGAGCGGTTTGATCACGACGCCCGGCTCGATGCGCAGGATCGAGGAGAGGCCGGCGGTGAGGTTGGCCGTCAGAACGTAGGGTATGTTGTCGATCTTGGCCGCCTTACGCCGCTTCCAGAGCACGTCCTGCGCCAGCGTCTCGCCGAGAATCCCGATGGCGTTGTAGGCGTTGGTGGCGAGGAAGTTGTTGCTGCCCGTGAAGGTCGGGTCGCTAATGAGCGACATCACCACCGGTGTCACCGTGTGACCGCCGAAGGTGCACGTGTTGATGACCGGGTTGCTCGCCCCGGCCATGCGGATGCCGTATGAGTTGTTGTCCTGGAAGGTGCAGTTGTTGAACGTCGGCGAGGCGCTCAGCAATGTGGTCGCGTAGCCGTTGTAACCGCCGTAGCGGAACACACACCAGTCGAACACGTTTGAGGTGTCCGTGCTGACGTCGTCGAAGCTGACGTAGCCCCAGTTGCCGTCGGCCGGGGCGGTCAGCGAACCGTCATTGTTGGTGTCGAGCGGGTTGCCGGCGTCGTCGTCCCGGATCGAGGTGAAGATGATTGGCTCGCCCATGGTGCCGTTGGCATCGATGGCGCCGTTGACGGTCACGTAGGAGGCGAATGGACCGCAGCACGTGAGCCCCATCTTGACCACCACGCCCGGGTCGATGGTGAGTTCCGCACCCAGCGCCACGGTGAGCGTGGTCTTGACGAGAATCCGAGCGATGTTGGTGTAGCCGGCCACGTCCCACTTATGGATGGTGAGGTCCGTCGCGATGGTCTCGCCGATGAGCCCCAGGGCGTCATAGCCGTTGTTGTCGTACGCGTTCCCGGAGAACGTGGGGTTGGCGATCACCGACTTCGAGATCGGCACATACGTCGTGAGCCGGAAGAGGTTGTCCTGCACCGTCGGGTCCGACTGGTTCTGTATCCACAGACCCCAGTGGTTGATCTCGAACTCGCAGTCGCGGATCGTGGGTGCGGCGGACTGCAGGTGTACCACGCCCTCGGAGGCGCCCCCGAAACGGAAGAGGCAGCGCTCGAGGCGGCTGGAGCCGTCCATCGTCGTTGGGTTGAACCGGATGTAGTACCAGTTTCCTGCCGCCGGCGAGCTGCCGGACCCGTCCACGTTGGAGTCACCGGCATAGGAATCGTCATAGATCGACGTGTAGACGATGAGGCTGTCCGGGGTCGACCCGCCCACCATGGCGAGCCCGCCGTTGACTTGGTAGGGGATGTTTCCGCTGAACATCTTGACGATGTTGCCCGCCTCCACGGTCAGCACCGAGCCCGAGCCGATGGTGAGCGTGCCCAGGTGCGCGTAGGGGAAGTACTCCGTGAACTGCGGTGGTCCGCCGACGTAGATCTTCTCCAGCGTGGCGTTCTGCGCCAGCGTCTCCGAGAGGACGCCCACCACGTGGTAGGTGTTCTGGTCGAAGGTGTTGCCGCTGTACTGCGGGTTGGCCACCACCGAGGTCGCCAGCGGCACCTCCTTGTTGTTATAGAAGTTGTTGTCGGTGATCGTAGGCGCGGCGGTACCGTCGGTGCGGATGCCGGTCCCGTTGGTGCGGAAGTCGCAGTTGGTGATGGTGGGCGATGCACTGCTGCACCACACGGCTCCTGAGTAGGCGAAGCCGCTGTAGTAACCGCCGTACGAGATCCGGCAGTAGTCGAGCACGCACGAACCATCGGTCGACGTGGGCGCGAAGTAGATGTACGCCCACTGCCTCTGTGCTGGGGTGGTGGCGGCGCCGTTACCCTCGGTGTCGGCGGGGTTGCCGACGTCGTCGTCGTACTGCGACGTGAACGCAATAACGCTGTCCACCTTGCCGTCGGCGGTGAGGCTCCCGTTGACGACGATCGGGTAGTAGTAGAAGTTGAACTTGACCACCACGCCGGGATCGATGGTGAGGTTGGTGAGGGCGTTCACGGTGAGCGTGCTCGCAAGCCAGTACGTGATGTTGGTGTATCCCGCAAAGGTCCGCACGGGCAGACGCGAGTTCACCCCGATGCTCTCGCCGATGATCCCGATGGCGGTGAGCCCGTTGTTGCTCACTGTATTGCCGCTGAACATGGGCTGGGCCGCCACCGACATGTAGATCGGCGTGTAGAGCGTGTTCTCGATCGCGTTGTTCGAGACCGCGGACGTGTTCTGACCCCCTAGCTCGATGCCATAGTAGGTATCGGACACGAGCGTGTTGGCAACAGACGGGCTGGCCCCGGCCACGAAGCGGATCACACCCTCGTTCGAATAGCCGCCGAACTTGACCACGGCGTACGATACCGAACCCGAACTGCCCCCGAGGAACTCGATCTGCCCCCAGTCGCCGCGGACGGGAGAGGTTATCGAGCCGTCGTTGTTGGTGTCGGCGGGGTTACCGTAGTTGTCGTCTTTGAAGGACGTGAACACGATGGCGCTGTCGGGGTCCGAGGTGCCGTCCATGGTGAGCGTGCCGTTGACGAAGATGTCCACGCTCGCCTTGGGTTTCACCACCACGCCGGGATCGATGGTCAGGCTCCCGCCGCCGGCGATGGTGATGTCCGAGAGGAGAATGTAGACCAGGTTGTCAATGGGGGTGATGCCGAGCGTCGCGCCGCGGATGCGCAGCGTGTTGGGGCCAGAGAGCGTGCCGCCCAGTATGCCGATGGCGTCGAAACCGTTGTCCGATGTCGATTCGAAGACGAGATTGTCGAACACGGGATCCGATGCGATCTCGATGGCGATGGGCACGTCGGTCATGGCGTTGATGGCCGTGTTGCGCAGCACCGGATTGGAGACGCCGATGCACTGGATGCCGTAGTAGCCCGCCGCCAGGTCGCAATCCTCGAGCGTGGGACTGGCGTTCTCGCAGTACACCGCCCCCTGGTTGCTGCGCCCGGCATAGCGGATCACGCAATTATCCAGCGTGCTGGAGTCGTTGGCCGCGTTGTAGAAGTAGATGTAGTACCAGTCGCCCTTGGCGGGCACCGTGGCGTTGCCGTCGCCGTTGGTGTCGTCGCCCAAGGGCGCCGGCGCGTTGTCGTCGCGAATGGACGTGAAGTAGATGAGCGAATCCGCCGTGGCGCCGCCCAGAGCCATCAGCTTGCCGCTCACGTTGAGATAGGCGCCGATGTTGAACTTGAGGACGACCCCCGGATCGATCGCGAGCGTCACGCCGTTCGACACCGACACGGCGCCGGTGACGTTGTAGATGCGCCCACCCACGGTGTCGAGCACCGTATTGGTATTGATCGCGCCGGATAGGGTCTTGAGCGCGTGGCTCGTCTGCGGATTGAGCGCGAACAGGAAAACAGCAACGACAAGACTCGCCTTGAGGCTTCGCATGAGGGGTCCTCCGGATAGAAATCTGAGTTCGGCGGCGGCCCCTCGGGAGGGATACTGCACGGCCCATGTGGAGCGCGCCCAGACCAACGAGACAACAGAGAAGTATACCACGTGCCGGCGGGCCG
>JAOTWK010000235.1 GCA_029862935.1 Gemmatimonadota bacterium
CCGGCCCCTCCCCAGCACACCATTCGATCGCGACACCGATCGCCCCGGACGATTTGAGCTCCTCCAGGTCCCGGGCGTCTTCGACGATGAACGGCGCGCGGTCTTCACCCCGATCCCGCGCGCTATACCCTCCGGTCAACAGGAGCAGCGCATCAGGCACGATCGTGCGGGACAGCCGGCCCCACGTTTCGGGAAACACGATGGCCTCGGCCGTCCCGTGGAAGTCCTCGATTGTGAGCCGCGCGTACTCGGCACCGGACTTACGGCTGATACGCCGTTTGACGGCCGTGACAATAACCGCCGCCGTCACCTGATGATCGCTCCACGTCCCTAGCGTGGCCGACGTTCGCGTGCCCAGGAGCTGGACCTCTTCCCGGAACCGCTCCAGCGGATGCCCAGAGATGAAGAATCCAACCGCTTCCTTCTCTTTGGCAAGTCGCTCGGCTTCGGTCCACGCGGGCGTCTCGGGCAGCGGATGCTCGCCGGTGACGTGGTCGTCCTCCGACGCTTCGCCGAACAGTAGCCCCTGACCGGACTCGCGTTCGGCATGGCGCAGTTGGGCCTCGTGGAACGCGTGGTCCAGGCCGGCAATGAACTGTGCGCGGTGACCGTCCAACTGGTCCACTGCGCCGGCCGCGACGAGCGACTCGATCACCCGTTTGTTGCAGACCCTGAGATCGATCCGCTGGCAGAATTCCGTGAGTGACGTGAATGGACCGTCCGCCTCGCGCGCGGCGATGATCGACTCGATGGCACCTCGCCCCACATGACGGACGGCCCCCAAGCCAAAGCGGATCTGGCGCTCACCGATCACGGTGAACTTCCATCCCGACTCATTGACCGATGGCGGGAGCACCTCGAGACCCATTTCCCGAGCCTCGTTGATGTAGGTCACCACTTTGTCCGTATCGCCGATCTCGGACGACAACAGGGCGGCGATGAACTCGGCAGGGTAGTGGGCCTTGAGCCACGCGGTTTGGAACGAGAGGAGGGAGTAGGCGACCGCGTGGGCTTTGGGGAACCCGTACCGGCCGAACGTCTGGATCTGTGCGGCGATCTCCTCGATCGTCCGGCGGTCATTACCACGCTCGACCGCGCGCTCCGTGAAGTGCCGAAGCTCGCTCTCGATCAGCTCCTGCTGCTTCTTGCCCACGGCCTTGCGCAGCACGTCCGCTTCGGCCAACGAGTAGCCGGCCAGGACGTTTGCGATACGCATCACCTGTTCCTGATACAGGATCACGCCGTACGTCGGTTCGAGTACCTCTTGCAGGGCGCCATGCGGGTATCGCACGGCCTCTTCGCCGCGTTTGCGCCGCATGTAGACCTGGTGCATGCCCGAATCCAACGGGCCGGGCCGCATGAGCGCGTTCGTGGCGACGAGATCGTCAAACCGATCTGCCCGCAGTTGGCGCAACATGTCCGTGGCGAGAGGCGACTCGAACTGAAAGACTCCAGCCGTACGGCCCTCACGCAACAGCGTGTACACCTCTGGGTCGTCCAGGTCCACGTCGTCGAAATCGATGGCCCGATCGTGCCGGTGGCGTATGGTCTGCAGCGTGTCGTGGATGACGGTGAGCGTTTTGAGTCCCAAGAAGTCCATCTTCAGCATGCCGACCTTCTCGAGACTCACCATGTCGTACTGCGTAATGACGTTGTCTTCGCCGTTGGCTCCGGCGCCCGCATTCCGTTGCGGCGCCGTGCAGATCGGCACGTACTCGTCGAGCGGCCCCGGGGCAATCACCACGCCCGCCGCATGGACCGACGCGTGCCGCGCGAGACCCTCGATGCGTTGGGCGAAGTCGACGAGCCTGGCGTGCGTGGTGTTGTCTCGCACCAGTTGCGCCAACTCCGGCACGCGTTTCACGGCGTCGACCACTGACAACTGATAGCCCGGGCCCGACGGGATGAGTTTGGCGATCCGGTCGGCGTCGGTGGGACTCACGCCGAGCACGCGAGCGATGTCGCGCACGGCGGCGCGCGCCTTCAGCGTCCCGAACGTGATGATCTGCCCGACGCTGTCCCGGCCGTAGCGTTCCCGCACGTATTCGATGACCTCGCCACGCCGTTCGAAGCAGAAGTCGACGTCGATGTCGGGCATCGAGATCCGCTCCGGGTTCAGGAACCGCTCAAAGAGGAGCCCGAACCGCAACGGATCGACCGTCGTAATACCCAGAGCGTACGCGACGAGTGAGCCCGCCGACGACCCGCGCCCGGGCCCTACGGGGATCCCACGGTCGCGCGCCGCCTGAATGAAATCCTGGACGATGAGGAAATACCCGGCGTACCCGGTCGTCGTGATGACCTCGAGCTCGTGATCGAGTCGTGCCTGCGCTTCTGGAGGCAAGGGATCGCCGTAATGCACCTTGGCGCCAGCGGTGGCGAGCTCCACGAGCAACTGGTCGTTCGAGTCGTAGCCCTCGGGGCGCGGAAACTCCGGCAAGAAGTAGCGCTGCTCGAAATCGAATTCGCAGAGGTCCGCGACACGCTGTGTGTTGGCGAGGACGTCCGGATGCTGGCCGAACAGCTCCGTCATCTCCGCCTCGGACTTGACGTAGCTCTCCGAGCCGGTAAAGCGGAACCGATTCGGGTCGTCGAGATCCTTGCCGGTGCCAATGGCGAGCAGGCAGTCGTGGGCTTCGTGGTCGGCACGCTCGAGATAATGCGCGTCGTTGGTGGCGACTACTGGCAGTCCGATATCTTCGGCAAGGCGGAACATGCCCTCTTGCACCACCCTCTCGTCGGTGATGCCGTGGTCCTGCACTTCGAGCCAAAAGCGCTCCGGCCCAAATATCCCGCTCAACGATTCAGCGGCACGGCGTGCTTCGGCATAGTTCCCTTGACGCAGCCACAAGGCGATCTCGCCGGAGAGGCACGCCGCGAGGCCGATCAGCCCCTCCGCATGCTCGGCAAGCACTTCCTTGTCGATGCGCGGTCGGCGGTAGTAGCCCTCCCGATACCCGATCGACGACAGCTTGACGAGGTTGCGGTAGCCGGTGCGGTTCTTGGCAAGCAGCACGAGATGAGAGTACGGACCGGGCGCCCATGCCGGTCGCTCGCGTGAATGCCGCGAGTCGAAAGCCACATAGGCCTCACATCCCAGGATCGGCCGGATGCCGGCTGCCTTGGCCGTCTCGTAGAATGTGTACGCGGCGTGAAGATTGCCGTGGTCTGTTACCGCCAGGCTGTCCATGCCGAGCGCGGAGACGCGCGCGACCAGATCAGCGATCCGGTTCGCACCATCGAGTAGGGAGAACTCTGAATGGGTGTGGAGATGTGCGAAGGCCATGCGAACGAGAAGCTTACTTGGCCCTCAACGCGTTGTCAAAATGCTCCGGGTTACCGTATGTTCCGCAGTTGCCACCGCTTACGGTGTGCGGCGCGGGGGGAATCCACTGGTGAGTTGGGGAGGAAGTCCTTGCGGTTTCGAGAGTTGGGAATAGCAGCAGCGATCGTTGGATTCTTAGGGTGCGGCACCGACGGTCCCGAGTTACCGGTTCCGTCACAGATCGCGGTTGTCCCGGAGACAAACGCACAGGTCGCCTTTGCCGGGGCGCGGGTACCGCGCCCTCTCGCTGTCACGGTCGGGGCGGAAGACGGTAGCGTGGTTCCGCGGGCGCAAGTGCGGTGGTCGGTGGTGAATGGTTCCGCTGCCATGCTGTCCGACAGCCTGACGTTGACGGATGGGGTGGGCCGGGCGGAAGTCAATGTCACACTCGGGCCGGATGCGGGCGCGCTCACGATCCAAGCGGCGCTCGCGGTCGACAGGCGCAAGGCCGTGTCGTTCTCGGTGACCGCGCTCGCACCGCCGCGTTTGACGGGGGTCGTGCCGGCGTCGTTCGATGGAGGTGACACGATCGTGCTCCGCGGATCGATGCTGGTCGACTCGCTTCCCGTAGAGGTCGCAGGAAGCGCCGCCCGCGTGCTGGGCCTCAGCGCGGTCGGCGACGAGTTGACGATCGAGGTTCCTGCCTGCCTCGTCCCCGGCCCGGTGTCGATTGCGATTCGCTTCCCGGGTGGGTCGTCGAACGAACTCACGGGCACGTTTGTGACGCCAGCGAACAGTCTCCAGCTCGCCGTAGGTGACTACGTCTCCATCGATCCACTCGTTGTCGAGAACTGTGCAACGTTTCCAGCTGCCGGCTCGAGCGGTGCCGAGTATCTGTTCGTGCCGCAGGCAACGACGGGGACGCCGAATCGAGTTGCCGACTACGAGTTGCGTGGAGACTCGGCCGGCACCGCTACTGGGCCGCCGCAGGCCACCCCGGTGAGCCTCACCGCCGCGCAACGGTTTCACGCCTTCTTGCGCGGTCAGGAAGCGGAGATTGCCGAGCTGCCGAAGCCGAGGGACGGAATCACCACGGCACCCCTGGCGGGTGTCGATCCGGGTATCGTCGTGGGCGACGAGCGTGATTTCCGTGTCTGCAACACGGTGACGTGCAGTCAGGCTGAGGATTTCACCTTGGTTACGGCGGCGGCCCGCTACGTGGGGAAACATGCGGCCATCTATCTCGATGTGAACGCACCTGATACGCTGACGCCGTCGGCGTTTCAAGAGTTCGGCACGTTGTTCGATCAGGATCTGTACGAGGTGGCAACTCGGGCATTCGGGTCGGAGTCCGACATCGACGAGAACGGGCTCGTGCTGATTCTCATGACGCCCGTGGTGAATCAGTTGACGCCGCCGGCCGATTGCGAGTCGTCGATCATCACGGGATTCTTTTTTGCCATTGACATCGACCCGGCATTCCGCAACGACCAAAACCGCTCCAACCAGGGCGAGGTCTTCTACGCGCTCACACCCGATCCGTCGGGGGACGCGGGATGCGCGCACTCGGTGGACCTGGTGCGCCGGTTGGTGCCAGTGACATTTGTCCACGAAGTCCAACACATGATCAGCTACAATCAGCATGTGCTGGTTCGGGGGGGACCGTCGGAGGTGCTGTGGCTGAACGAGGGGCTCTCTCACATCTCGGAGGAGTTAGCGGCCCTCCATTTTGGGGCGATGGGAGATGACACGCGGTTCACGCAGTTTGCCGTCGGCAACCTCTACGACGCGTATCTCTATCTCGAAGATCCGGGCGCCACATTTATGCTGTTCGGCGTCGGGTCGGGAACCCTCGCGGAGCGAGGTGCTGCGTGGCTCTTTCTCCGCTGGGTCATCGATCAGCACGGGGATGCGGTCACGCGCCGACTGCTGGAAACGCGGAATATCAGTGCCGCCAACGTGGCGGCAGCGGCGGGGCGTCCGTTCATCCAATTGGTGACCGAGTGGATGCTCGCGACGTGGGTGTCCGACCTTCGCGGCTTCGCAGCACCTGAGCGGCTGAAATATCTGACTTGGCCCAGGCTTCGCTTCACGTTCGATCAGCTGCACCAACAGATTCCCGATCGGTTCGTGCGCCCATTCCCGCTCTTGCCTCGGTGGTTCATTGGCGGGACCTTTGCGGTCACAGGTGCGCTGCGCTCGGGGTCGGGCGACTACATCTTGGTCGAACAGGATGTTGGGCAGCGAGGGTTCACACTCACGTTCGCCAATCCGTTGGGAGGAAGTATCTCCCCGACCGTGCGGCCGCGCCTGACAGTCATTAGAACTCGCTGAGACGCGACGCGTATGCGACGAGACGCCATCCGACCTGTTCGCGCGACGCTCCTCGTCGCGGCGCTGGTGTGCGGCGCCGTGCAGCTCGGCGCCGCGCAAGCCGCGAGTGACCCTCCAGCGTATGTGTTGAGCGTTCCGGCGACCGTGCGGGGCTTTGCACTCGGCGATGCCGGGGTGGCGCTGGTGGGAGACGCGGGGGCCGTGTTCGCGAATCCCTCCGGTATCGCCACCCTGAGCCACATCGGTCTCGAGGGCTCGTACCGAAGGGCTCCAGGAGACGCGTATTTCGCCACCGGTGCCTGGGGTGGCGGCT
>JAOTWK010000236.1 GCA_029862935.1 Gemmatimonadota bacterium
TTGTGCGCTGGAGCGACGGCAACGGGTCCACGACGCAGCTGCGGGCGCGACGGACGACCGTTGCGCTGAACGATGACTTTTTGCGTGCGCTACGCCAGTTGATGGGGCCGGATCGGGTGCGGTTGGTGAAGGCGCCGTAACGGAGAAGCCATGGCGAGCAAGGGACCCATTCTCGAGTTCGAGAAGCCGATCGTCGAGCTGGAGCAGCAGATTGACAGTCTTCGTCGGATGGCCAACGAGCGCCAACTCGACGTCGAGGGTGAGATCGAGCCGCTCGAGACCAAGCTGGTCACCCTGCGCCGACAGGTTTACGGCAACCTGACCCCGATGCAGCGCGTGCAGGTGGCCCGCCACCCACGTCGCCCCTACACGCTGGACTACATCGACCGGATCTTCACCGATTTCGTGGAGTTGCACGGCGATCGGCTGTTCCGCGACGATCCCGCCATCGTCGCCGGGTGGGCTCGGCTCGATGGGCGAAGCGTGGTCGTGATCGGTCATCAAAAAGGGCGGGACACGAAAGAGAACCTGCAGCGAAACTTCGGCATGCCGCATCCCGAGGGCTATCGCAAGGCGCTCCGGCTCATGCATATGGCCGAGCGATTCGGCGCGCCGGTCATCACGCTGATTGACACTCCCGGTGCCTATCCGGGACTCGGGGCCGAGGAACGCGGACAGGCCGAGGCGATCGCGCGCAATCTCGAAGAGATGGCAGGGCTCAGGATCCCGTTCGTTGCGGTCGTCATTGGCGAGGGTGGCTCGGGCGGGGCCCTGGCGCTCGGTGTGGCCGACCGTCTGCTCATGATGGAGAACGCCATCTACTCGGTCATCTCCCCCGAAGGCTGCGCCGCCATTCTGTGGCGGGATGCGACGCAGAAGGAACGTGCCGCGGAGGCGCTCCGGCTGACCGCCACCGATCTCGTGGAACTCGGGGTGATCGACGAGATCATTCCGGAACCGGCCGGCGGCGCACACGCCGACCCCGACGGGGCGGCACGCGCCCTCGAGACCGCCCTCATCAAGTGTGTGGGGGAGCTGGCAGACATGACACCGGACCAGCGCATCGACCTTCGTATCGAGAAGTACGGCCGCATGGGACGATTCATCGAGGCGTGACGTGACCGCGTCCATCGTCGAGGTGCGCTTCAAGGGAAACCGACGTGAGTTCTTCACGTCGGACCACGAGCTCGCGGTTGGCGAGCCGGTGCTGGTGCCCGCGGGCCGCGGCCAGGATCTTGGATTCGTCTCTGCCGTGGGAGACGTGGCGGAGCGCAAATGCGGCGTGGGGTGCGACGGCTGCGCCGTCGCCGAGGCGAGGAAGCCGCAGGGGAGCATCTTGCGCGCGGCCACGCATGAAGAAGCGTTCCTCAGCGAACAGCTTCGCGTTGCCGAGGAAGACGTGCGACGCAAAGTCATGGAACGCGCGCGCGCCCAGAACCTCGAGATGAAGGTCTCAGACGCCGAGTGGCAGTGGGACCGGAAGAAGTTGACCGTATTCTTCACGGCCGACAAGCGGGTGGACTTTCGCTCGTTGGTGCGCGAGCTCGCCAGTCTGTTTCGCACCCGTATCGAGCTCAGGCAGATCGGAGCACGGGACGAGTCGAAACGGCTGGGCGGCGTCGGTCGCTGCGGTCGAGAGTTCTGCTGTTCCTCATGGCTCACGGAGCTTCATCCAGTGAGCCTCTCGCTCGCCAAGGACCAGCACTTGTCGCTCAATCCAACTCAGATCTCAGGTGGGTGCGGGCGCCTGCTCTGCTGTCTGCGCTACGAGCATGACTTCTACGTCAGCGCGCGGAAACGATTCCCGAAGCTCGGTCGTATGCTCACGACATCTCGCGGACGCGAGACGGTCGACGCTGTGGAGATCTTTCGCGATCGCGTCGTCCTGAAGTCGGAAGACGGCTCGACTCGATCGGTTCGGCTGGACGAACTAAAGCGTGAGGTATTTGCGGCTGAGACCGCTCCTGCGACGACACGGCCGAAACTGACCAAGCCCGCCGCGCCACCGAAAGCCGACCCGACGGTCACCCAGGAACAGGCCGTCAACGCTGTCTCCCCACGCAAGCGACGCAAACGCCGCCGCCGGAAACCCGGCCAGCGTCGGAAACCACCCAGCGGCGAGCCGCCCGGAAGCGACACGCCGACATGAGCACCTACTACATCACGACCGCCATCGACTATTCGAATGGCGAACCGCATCTCGGGCACGCCTACGAGAAGATCGGCGCCGATTGCGTTGCGCGGTATCGGCGGCTTCGGGGCCATGATGTGCAGTTCGTCATCGGGATGGACGAGCACGGCCAGAAGGTGGCACAGAGCGCCGAGGAGGCCGGTGCAGACCCACAAGCATGGGTCGACGACATCGCCCAGAAGTTCCAGCACGCGTGGACCGAGTTGGCAATCAGTAACACGGATTTCATTCGCACGACCGAAGCCCGCCACCGACGAGCGGTGGAGGAGTTGTTCGGTCGAATCCAGCAGGCCGGGCATCTGTCAGAAGGCGTGTATACCGGGTACTACTGCATCGGCTGCGAGGGGTTCAAGCTGGAAAAGGACTTGGAAGACGGCAAATGCCCGACCCACCCCACGCGAGACATCAAGTGGGTCGAGGAGCCGAACTACTTTTTCGAGATCGGCCGCTTCCGCCAGCGGTTGCTCGAGTTGTACGACGCGAACCCGGGTTTCGTGCAACCCAAATCGAAGTACAACGAGGTGTACAACGTCGTCTCGGATTGGACGCCGGACCAGCGCATCTCCGTGAGCCGGGCCCGCGTGCCGTGGGGCATCCCGTGGCCTGGCGATCCAACCCACACGGTGTACGTCTGGTTCGAAGCCCTGATCAACTACCTCTCCGCAACGGGATTCCCAGACGACGGCTTCGATGCCATGTGGCCGGCCGACGTCCACGTGATTGGACCGGACATCGTGCGGTTCCACGCCGCCATGTGGCCGGGGATGCTGCTGGCCGCGGAACTCGCCGTTCCCGGTCAGGTGTGGTGCCACGGTTGGATCAAGACGGAGCTCGGACGCTTCTCGAAATCCGCCGGCGGACACGTGTCGCTCCGCGACATCATTGACCGACATGGCGCTGACGCGCTCCGTTACTTCGTGTTGCGCGAGGTCCCCTGGGACTCGGACGGCACCTTTACCTGGGACCGGTTCGACGTGCGCTACACGGCAGAACTCGCAGACGGCTATGGAAATCTCGTGAGTCGGGTGCTCGCCATGATCGGCCGGTATGTGGGCGGGGTGGTGCCGCCGTCTACGGAGCCGACGCCGCTGGACCGCGCCGGAGACGAGATCATTGCCGCCTATCGCGAGTCGATGGACCGCCAACTGTTGCACGAGGGAGCGGGGCACGCGTGGCGGCTGGTCGACCGCGCCAACGGCTTCGTCGAGGAACGGGCGCCGTGGACCCTGGCCAAGGAACAGCGCTCCGCCGAGCTGGACGACACGCTGGCAGCCCTGGCTCGGGCACTCGCGAGGATCACCCTGATGGCGAGCCCGTTCCTGCCAGTCAAAACGCAGGCCGTCTGGCAGGCGCTGGGCCTCGATAAGGCGGTGGCAGCCGCGCCCTGGGCCGATTTGGAGCAGCCCCCAACGGCCGGTCGGGAGGTTCGCAAGCCTCCACCGCTGTTCCCCAAGCCAGACGCCAAGCGCTAAATCATTTGTTTTCAATCACTTATAGGTGTGCGCTGTGTGGTTGACAGCACGATGGCAGGTAGTCTATGTTTTTCCCGCGCCATCGCTTACGCCACAGCGGGGTGTGGCGCGGGCGCGATAAGAGAACAGGCCGGACGAAAGGCTCTAGATGGCCGCGGACAAGTGGACGATCGTAATGGTGCCGCATGGCGCGGGTGGGTCTCGCAAGGTAAGCGTTTCCACTCGGGCACTGCGGATCATGGCGACAGCCCTCGTGATTCTGGGAATCGCATCCGTTGGCTTCGCCTACGCGACGATCAGCCGCGCCGTCGACCTCTCACGTCTCGATCGCCTGGAACGCCGCAACGACATCCTGACCGAAGAACTAGCTCGGGCAACGCAAGCGCTCGGGGGCCTGAGCGACTCACTCAGCGCCATCGCTGAGCGAGATCAGCTCGTGCGACTGCTTGCCGGCCTCGAGCCCACCGACCCGTCCGTCCAGTTAGCCGGTATTGGTGGTCCCGCTGGGACCTGGACCGAGCGTGAGCAGATTCTGTCGGAGGCGCCTGAGGGACGAGCCGCACTGGAAGTGCGGACCCAGCTGGACGGCTACATCCGGCGCGCGAACCTGTTGGCGGGGTCGTTCCAAGAAGCGATCGACAGTCTGGAGAGCCACACGAATCGCCTGAAACGCACGCCGTCGATCTCGCCCATCCCGCCGTCGGTCGGCTGGTTCACCAGCGGTTTCGCGCGGATTCGCATGCACCCCATCTACAATGAGCCCCGTCCTCACCCCGGCATCGACGTCTCGGCACCGCTTGGCACGCCGATTCTGGCACCGGCGGACGGTCGGGTCATCGATGTCCGCACCAAGTCAGGATACGGGAAGACCGTGACGGTTGAGCACGGGTACGGTGTCCAGACGTTCTACGCTCACTGTTCGCGCACGCACGTGCGTATTGGCCAATCCGTCAAACGCGGAGACAAGATCGCCGAAGTTGGACGGACCGGCATCGCCACAGGTCCGCACCTCCACTACGAGATCCTCGTCAAGGGCAAGCCGGTAAATCCCAGGAGCTACATCTTCCCGCAGGCGATCGTCGACTGAGCGGGCGCCAGCACCCAGCAGCACCAGACGCTTCACCCTCCCATATATTCCTTCCTGTGACTCACAGGAATTGTGTACGTCGCCGTGGTCGGTGGGCCGCATCGCCCTGGGCAGCCGCCGTGGGGACCCTCGTTACGCTTACAGGCCTAGCCTGCAACGGCGACGCTGAGCTGATCGTCCGGTCCATGTGGGACTCGGCGACGCCCATCGTCGAGCTCGACGTCACCGCCCTTCCTTTCGATCCCGACCACATCCTGGACTCGCTCGAGCAAGCTGCCGCAACGCCGCGACCGACGTTCCCTGAGCTCGAAGCGGAGATGCTTGCGTACCGCCGGCCCGAGAACGAGCGGGTCGACCTCCTCATCGGGCCATGGCGATCCCTGCGGGATACCGTTCAAACGCTGGCTGATTCGCTGAACGCCGCTGATCGCACGCACCCTGGCTATGCAGCCGCCTACGATCGGTTCCGCCAGCAATACCAGCGGCTGGCCGATCGGGCTGCCGAACGCGACGCCGCACTGCGCCGGCTCGATGGAGGCCATCGCGCGCTCGCACGCCGTGTGGTCACGGCAGCCGAGTCGCTGCGCGCGTGGGAATACGAGGCGTTTTCGGACTACACGGACGTGGCGGCAACCGCGCTGATCAAGACGGGTCGGTTCGTGAACGAGGCCACGACGGATGCGGCGGGAGAGGCACTTCTCCTCCTGCCACCGGGACGGTGGTGGGTCGTGGCGCGTCACTGGGACCCGGAGAACCCGTTCATGGAGTACTATTGGAACGAGCCTGTCACCGTGACGAGGGTCTTGCCAGTGCGGCTCCCACTCGGGACCGCGAACGGCACGCGGCGCTGGAGACATTAGAGATACCCCGCAATGCGAGGTGCATGTGACGACGTTCAAGGGTTTCGCCTTGCTGGTCCTGGGCATCGCCGTCGGCGCCGGCGGCATGTGGTCCGTTGGCACGCTACGATCCGAGAGTGGAGATCCGACCGTCATCGACCGTGCGTCGGCGCTCGAATCGGAACTCACGCAGGAAGGCTTCCTGACCCAGCGAACCAAAGGCGACGCAGACGCCCCCGTCTTGATCGTCGAAGCGTCAGATTTCCAGTGTCCCTACTGCCGCGTGTTCTGGGAGGAGACCCTCCC
>JAOTWK010000237.1 GCA_029862935.1 Gemmatimonadota bacterium
TTGTCAAGCTTATGTCAAGCATTGTATAAGACATCGGGTCTTTTGTCAAGCGTTTGTCTAGTCTATTTCTGGACATAAAGTGGGCGTCGCTCGGGTTGTCTTGGCGGCAACTCCCGCTAGCTTGGGCCCATCGTTGATCTGGCGGAGCGTCCCATGGATGGCGTGTTGGTCTTGCTTCTGGCGGTGGCGGTCGGGCTGTTGGTGGCCGTCTTGGTAGTGGTACTGCGCGGTCGCAACGGCGATCTCGGGCTTGTCCAGCAGCAGCTTGTCGAGGTGCGGACCCGGCTCGAGGAGCTGTCCGCGACGCAGCAGCGTCTGCCGCAGACGGTCGCCGAGGGTTCGGCGGCGCAGGCACGGTCGCTGGCGGACGTGCACGAGCGGCTGGGCCAGCTGGCGGAAGCGACGAGCCGGCTCGAGTCTCTGGGCCGAGCCGTTGCGGACGTTGAACAGCTGTTGCGGGTCCCACACCTCCGCGGTACCCTGGGCGAGTTCTGGCTCGAGGAGCTCCTGCGCCAGGTGTTCCCGGAGCGGCTGTACGAGATGCAGTACAGTTTCCGGTCGGGGGAGACCGTCGACGCTGTCATCCGTGTGGGCGATCGGCTCGTGCCCATCGATTCCAAGTTCCCGCTCGATGCCTGCCGGCGAATGCTGGCCTCTCATGGTGATGAGCTGGAGCGCGAGCGTCGGGCCTTCATCCGGTCGGTGCGCGATCGTGTCGACGAAATCGCCGAGAAGTACATCCGCCCTGACGAAGGAACGTTGGACTTCGCGTTGATGTACGTGCCCTCGGAACGCGTGTACTACGAGGCGATCGCGGGGGAGACGAACGCTGACGATCGCCGTGGTCCTATTGGATATGCGTTGAGCCGCGGCGTGATTCCGGTGTCACCGCACACGTTCTACGCTTACCTGGCGGCCGTGCTCCACGGGTTGCGGGGGCTGCACGTGGAGCAGCGGGCCAAACAGCTGGTGGCAGAGCTGGCCGGGCTGCGGATCCAGCTGGAGCGTTTTCACAGAGGGTACGACCTCGTGGGGCGCCACTTGGACCATGCGGCGAAGCAGTACGCCGAGTCCGAGCGTCAATTCGTGCGGGTGGATGACCGGCTCCAAGCCCTCACGGGCATGGAGGGTGGGAGCCTGGCAGGCGAGGAGTCCCGCGTTGCTGCCGACGGCGAAAGGAACCTTTAAGAGTCGCTTCACGCTGCACTCACGGTAGCGGCTGTACTCCTACCCGTTGCATCGAGTCAAGGCCACGCTGCCGGTACCAACGTCGGCATCGAAGGCGGCCGCGTTTTGGGGGAAGGGTGGACACGTCGGTGGACGGGAACGGTTGCAGGTCAACAGCGCCCTCGGGGCCCTCCGACGGTAAGACGGTGGAGGGTGCCGGCAGCCGTCACACGACGCGCCCCACGGAGCCGTCGCGGTCCACGCTCTTTTCGGCACGCCTGTTGTCCCCCGTCACGTTGCACACAGCTCATCATCGTTTTCCACGGTGTTCAGAGGAGTCCCCATGAGCGACTATGTCGCGCAGTTGATGGCGAGCGTGAAGGCCAAGAACCCTGCGGAGCCAGAGTTCCACCAGGCGGTCCAGGAAGTGGCGGAATCAGTGCAGCTGGTGTACGAGCGACACCCGGAATATCGGACCGAACGGGTGCTCGAGCGCATCATCGAGCCGGAACGCGTCATTCTGTTCCGCGTGCCCTGGGTCGATGATCGCGGGCACGTCCAGATCAACCGAGGGTTCCGCATTGAAATGAACAGCGCCATCGGCCCGTACAAGGGTGGCCTTCGGTTCCACCCCTCGGTCAACCTCGGCATTCTCAAGTTCCTTGCCTTCGAGCAGGTATTCAAGAACGCGCTCACCACGCTCCCCATGGGCGGCGGGAAGGGTGGCTCCGATTTCGATCCCAAAGGCAAGAGTGACGGCGAGGTCATGCGATTCTGTCAGAGTTTCATGACCGAGTTGTACCGCCACATTGGTCCGAACACCGATGTGCCGGCTGGTGACATCGGCGTTGGAGGTCGGGAGGTCGGGTATCTGTTCGGGCAATACAAACGGATTCGCAACGAGTTCACCGGTGTCCTGACCGGGAAGGGGCTGAATTGGGGCGGGTCCTTGATCCGGCCTGAAGCGACGGGCTACGGGGCGGTGTATTTCGCGGCCGAGATGCTCGCAACGCGCGACGAGAGCTTGGAGGGGAAGACGTGTATCGTCTCCGGAAGCGGGAATGTGGCGCAGTTCACCACCGAAAAGCTGCTGGACTTCGGCGCCAAGGTCGTGACGATGTCCGATTCCTCCGGCTGTATCTATGATCCCAAGGGCATCGACCGCGAGAAACTCGCCTTCGTGATGGAGCTCAAGAACGTGCGCCGGGGGCGAATGAACGAGTATGCCGAGCAATACAAGGGCGTGACGTATACTGAAACGAGCGCGGAGCAGGACGCCAACCCCTTGTGGAACCACAAGGCCCATTGTGCGTTCCCCTCTGCGACACAGAACGAGATCAACTTGCAGGACGCCAAGAACCTGCTCGACAATGGGGTGTACGTCGTCTCCGAAGGCGCCAATATGCCGACGGTTCCCGCGGGTGTCGATCTCTTTGTCTCCAAGGGCATTCTATACGGCCCCGGGAAGGCAGCCAATGCAGGCGGTGTGGCGGTTTCGGGACTGGAGATGGCGCAGAACAGCATGCGGTATGGGTGGACCCGCGAGGAGGTCGACAAACGCCTGCAGCTCATCATGAAATCGATCCATCAGGCCTGCGTGGAGACGGCCGATCGATTTGGTGTTCAGGGCAACTACGTGATCGGCGCCAACATTGCGGGGTTCCTGAAAGTGGCGGACTCGATGATCGACCTGGGCGTCGTGTAGATTGCCTATCTTGCTCCCCCGTGACAGCGGGCGGAGTGATACGCTAGGATTCCCATACGGGCTGGGCGGGGAGCCACGTGCTCCCCGCTTCTCCTGACCGTCTTCTGGGGGATCCGGATGACCTCGAGGAATCGCGTGGCACGACGGCGCCAAGTGTTCGGTGTCCGACAGAGCCGCTTTCAGCGGTTGATGTCCTATCATGTGCAGGACATCCTGCTCGTGACCAGCTTGTATGACTCCTTCATTCTCGCGGAAGACGGGAACATCGGGGAACTGATTCTCACGGAGTTCCTCGACCTCAACCTGCGCCACTCTCCGGAGCTCACGCACGTCTCCACCGTCGACGAGGCGCTCGAGCTTGCCATGAGGCAACGGCGCTACGATCTCGTCATCTCGAGCCTCAATCTGGGCGACAAGTCGGTGCTGGACCTCGTTGAGCAACTCCGTGCAGCCGGTCTGGACATGCCCGTCGTGCTGTTGGCCTACGACGCGCGCGAGCTCAACGACTTCTTGGCCAGCAACGACGTTTCTGAGCTCGAGCGGATCTTCCTGTGGCAGGGTGACGTCAAGATCCTGCTCGCGATCGTGAAGTATTTGGAGGACCGTCTCAACCTCGCCCATGACGCGGGTGAGATCGGTGTGCCGGCGATTGTGGTGGTGGAGGACAACGTCCGCTACTACTCGTCGTTCCTGCCGGTCATCTACAGCGAGCTGATGCTTCACGCGCAGAATCTCATGCCCGAGGGCGTCAACCGCGCCCACAAGCTGATGCGGATTCGGGCCCGGCCGAAGATCCTTCTGTGCCAGACGTACGAAGAAGCCTGGGGATTCATCACCCAGTATCCCGACGAGATCTTGGGGGTCATTTCGGACATCGAATTCCCGCGGGGCGGCGATCTCGATGCCCTTGCCGGGGTCGAGCTTGCGCGTCAGGTTCGGGCGCTGCGCCACGATATCCCAATCATGCTGCAGTCCAGCCGACCGGAGAATGAGGAGCTGGCCCGGCTGGCAGGCGCGTCCTTCCTGCTCAAAGAGTCGCCGTTTCTGCTGCAGCAACTGCGCGACTTCATGGCCTCCGCGTTCGGGTTCGGTGATTTCGTGTTCCGGTTGCCAGAAGGCACGGAGGTGGCTCGCGCCCACGACCTCCAGGATCTCATGGAAAAGCTCGAGGTGGTGCCCGCGGAGTCAATCGCCTTTCACGCGTCCGCGAACCACTTCTCCCGCTGGCTGAAGACTCGAACGGAGTTCGCGCTGGCCGAGCACCTGCGACCGCGGCGCGCAAGTGACTACAAGGGTGTCGAGGACCTTCGGCGGTATCTCATTGGTGCCATCGATGACTATCGGTGGGAACAGAGCAGTGGTGTCATCGTCGACTTCGATCGGAGTCGGTTCGATGGGTCCGTGCCGTTCACGCGCGTCGGATCGGGCTCGCTGGGAGGCAAGGCCCGCGGCCTCGCGTTCATCAACTCCTTGTTGCGCGACTCGGACATCGCCCGTGAGTTCCCCGGCGTGCGCGTGGCGGTACCGCCCTCGATCGTCTTGGGCACTGACCTCTTCGACGAGTTCCTGCGCCGGAATCGGCTGCGTGATTTCGCGATCGAGTGTCAAGACGATCGGGAGATCCGAACACGATTTCTCGCTGGGCGCATCCCCCGACATGTCGAACGTGACTTGTCCGTGTTCCTGCGGCACATGCGCTATCCGCTCGCCGTGCGCTCGTCGAGTCTTCTCGAGGACAACCAGTACCAGCCATTCGCAGGGATCTACGACACGTTCATGTTGCCGAACAATCACGGCGACCTGGAGATCAGACTCACGCAGCTCATCGCCGCGATCATTCGCGTGTACGCCTCCACGTTTTCGTCCCACGCGAAAGCCTATTTGGAGGCGTCACCCTACCGGCTCGAAGAAGAGAAGATGGGCGTCATCATCCAGCGACTCGTCGGTGCCGAGCACGATGGGCTCTTCTATCCGGATTTCGCAGGGGTCGCACGATCGCACAACTACTATCCCAGCCCGCCGTGCGGCGCCCAAGACGGGATTGCGGCGGTCGCGCTCGGACTGGGCCGCTCCGTCTCCGACGGGGAGCGCTGCCTGCGGTTTTGCCCACGGTATCCGCGACACGTGCTCCAGTTCTCCTCGGTAGAGGACTTCGTGGGTCAGTCGCAGCGCCAGTTTTGGGCGTTGGATTTGGGACGGGACGGCGGCGGAACCCACGATCCCAACGATGCGCGCATGGTGCGGCTCGACTTGAGTCGCGCGGAGGAGCACGGCACCCTGCACGCGGTGGGATCTACCTATTCACCGGATGACTACGCGGTGTACGACGGACTGGCACGCGCCGGCGTGCGGTTGGTGAGCTTTGCGCCGATCCTCAAGCACGACCTGTTCCCGCTGGCCGAAGTGCTCGAAGCTTTGCTCGATGTGGGGGAGCTGGGCACGAGTACGCCCGTCGAGATCGAGTTTGCGGTGAACATGTCCGCGCCAGCCGGCTCCCCGAAGGAGTTCGGTTTTCTCCAGATGCGTCCGGTCGCCGTCTCACGAGAATTCGATGCCTTGGCGATCGGCGATGTCCGGCGCGAGGATCTGGTCGTCGAAAGCCCGTGTGTCTTGGGGCACGGCAAAATCGACGACCTGCGAGACATCGTGGTCGTCGACTATCACCGGTTCGATCGCGCGTTGAGCAGGGAGGCGGCGGCACACGTGGCGCAGCTCAATGCGGAGCTGCGCGGTAAGGGGATTTCTTATCTCCTTGTCGGCGTCGGCCGCTGGGGATCCGCCGATCCATGGCTGGGGATCCCGGTCAAATGGGACCAGATCGCCGGCGCACGCGTGATCGTGGAATCGGGGTTCAAAGACCTGGTGGTGACGCCATCGCAAGGGACGCACTTCTTCCAGAACCTCACGTCGAGCAACGTGGGATACTTCACTGTCAATGCCGCGGTTCAAGAGGGCGTCGTGGACTGGGAGTGGTTGAGCAGCCTACCCGCTGTGAAGGAGTTGGGGAG
>JAOTWK010000238.1 GCA_029862935.1 Gemmatimonadota bacterium
CTGGGGCGTACGCCAGACCGCAGGTGCCCGCCTCCCCGAGCGTCGCGCACAGATCCTGGAACCGAGCCGCCGCCGCCGCCGACCAGCGCCGCCGAGCGCGCGCCACCGTCCCTGCCGCAGTCGCGAACGGCGCGTCGAACGCACGGGCGGCGTCACCGTGACCGTTCCGCAGGGCCGCGTTCCGCTGCCTCAGCGCCTGTCGCATGGCGGAAAGCGCAGCGAGGTACCCGGGCTCGCTCAACGCGAGCACGATATCCAGGTAGCGTCGCCGTCCGGCGGGCCCTCCGGCCACGATCGTGCGGTCGCTCGGCGCGAACGCCACCGCCGTGAGCTGACCGACCCCATCGGCCAGCTTCTTCATCTCGACGCGATCGACCGTCACCTTCTTGCGGCGCCCGGCGACCTCGTATCCTACCGCCACCCGCCGCGGCCCCTCTCCGGCAATGAAGAAGCTGGCATCACCGAACCGCACCAACTCCCGATCCTTGGCGCCCCGCAGCGATCGGAACAGCACTAAGTAGTAGATCGCCTCGAGGAGGTTGGTCTTCCCCTCACCGTTCTCGCCGATCACCACGACACCTTCTGCGGGTAGCTCGACGTCCAGCGCCGCGATATTGCGGAACGTCCTGACGGTGAGTTGGGTGAGCTGCACGAGGCGCCAGAGCCCGGTCTATTGAATGACGAACGAGCGGTCGGCCGCAGCGCGATTGCTCAGCGTGTCGGTCGCCACTACACGAAAGACGATGGTCCCGCTCGTCCCCGGATCAGTGGTGATGGGATAGTCCGCGACGAAGAGCGTGTCGGCCGGAAACAGTGTGGGGAAGCCGAACGTCACCTCCCCCAGCACGCTCGCGGCCACCGACGTGAGGGGCGTTCGATCGGTGACGCGGACCCGCACGCGGATCTCTTGGCCGGCGGCGAACACGCTGTCTGGTGGCGCGAGGAACTCGATGCGTGGCGGAAAGGTGTCGGGACCGAACCGGCCCGGTCCGAAGTCGGGTCGGACGGGCTCCGCGCACGCGATTGCCCCCAGCAGGGTCAGAGCCGCGGCCACTGCGGGGCGTCCATATCGCGATCGGGGCGCGCCAATGCTCATGCGGATTGGACCGGGTCTCCGCGCTGCTCCAGCTCCAGCAGTCGCCGTTTCAACGGGAGTCCTCCGCCGTAACCGCCGAGCTTGCCACCGGCCGCTACCACTCGGTGACAGGGGATGACGAGCGGGAGGGGATTCCGGCCATTGGCGTGTCCGACCGCCCGGGCCGCCCGGGGACGGCCAATGCGGCGCGCGATCTCGCCGTAGGTCGCGGTCGTGCCGTAAGGGATCCGCGCAACCTCACGCCACACGGTGTCGTCGAATGCCGTTCCCTGCGGTGCCGTGGCAAACGTGAACGTCTCGCGTTGGCCGCGGGCGTATTCCTGCAGCTCGCGGGCGACGTGCTGCTCGAACGGTGTTGCTGGCGGACGCAGGCCGGACTCGTTGAGCCGAATCTGCGTGACCGACGTGCCACGCGTCTCCACGGCCAGGGTCGTGACAGGTGTGCTCACCGTGAACGCGTCGGCGGCTGGCATCCGGGGAATTCCTCCCGAGCGGCTGGGGGCGGCGGTACTCGGAAACATACCGAGTGGCAACGGCGCGGGTCGTGGGTCCGACCGCAACAAGTATGAACCCTCCTTCACGATTGCTTCACAATACCCGGGATCGACCTCCGTGCACATTCGCGGACTGGTGCCAAGGTAGTCGGGATCACGCTTCCCCGGAGGGGATGGCTCTCGGATGCCCCAACAAGTTCCTCGGCTGGTCTTCGTCTTTGCCGTGGCAGTGCTCGCCCTGGTGATCGCTCGGTGGTACCTGGTTCCTGACACCTTCGGTGACATCGGGCACTATCGGGCTGCGGCCCTCGACTCGATAGCCGCTCGTCCCATGAAGTACGCCGGGCATCAGCAGTGCACCATCTGTCACGGTCCGATCCAAGAGGCAAGGCTGGCGTCCAACCACAAGGGCGTGCGCTGCGAGGTCTGCCATGGGCCGGCTGCCGCCCACATTGCCAACCCGATGGAGGTCAAGCCGTCCATTCCGCGTGGTCGTGACCAGTGCATCCTGTGTCACGCCTTCGATCCGTCGCGCCCCACGGGATTCCCGCAGATCGATCCGGTGGCGCACAGTCCGCTCGTGCCGTGCAAGGACTGCCATGACCCGCACGCTCCGGAGCCTCCGGTGGTGCCTGAGTCGTGTGCGGCGTGTCACGGGGAAATCGCCCGGCAGAAGTCGGTGTCACACCACGCCAGCTTGGACTGTGAGGTCTGCCATGTGGCGCCGGTGACGCACAAGACGAATCCGCGGTCGGTGCGGCCCTCCAAGCCGACGAATCGGAGCTTCTGCGGTGGGTGTCACGCAATCGGCGATCCGCGCGCGGCCATTCCCCAGATCGACCTGCAGACGCACGGCCAGCCGTATACGTGTTGGCAGTGCCACTACCCCCACCACCCGGAGGCGCCGTGAGTACTGCCCGATTCGATCCCGGGAGCTCCCGGAGCGATCCACCAGCGAGTCCTGTACTCGATCGAAGGCAGTTCTTGGGCGAGGCCGCAGCCGGCGCGTGCGCCGCCGCACCGTTCCTTCTCGGTGTCGTGCGCCTGCCCACGGCGTTCGGCCAGCAGCCCGACGGTGTCTATGACGCAAGCGAGCACTACTACGGCATGGGGGTGGATCCCGGGCGGTGCATTGGGTGCGCACGCTGTGTCGCGGCATGCAAGACGGAGAACGATGTGCCGGCCGAACCGCACTACTTCAACACGTGGATCGAGCGCTACGTGATCACCGAAGACGACGACGTGGGGGTCGACAGCCCCAACGGCGGACTCGACGGCTTCCCTCCGCTGACGCGGACCAACGTGGAGCGGACCTTTTTCGTGCCGAAGCTGTGCAATCAGTGTGACAACCCGCCGTGTGTCCAGGTGTGTCCGGTTGGGGCGACGTTCATGACCGAGGACGGGGTCGTGCTGGTTGACGACGACTATTGCATTGGGTGCCGCTACTGCATTCAGGCGTGCCCCTACGGCGCGCGGTACCTCCATCCCGAGACCCACGTCGCCGCGAAGTGCACGTTCTGCTACCACCGTTTGGTGCGGGGTCAGGTGCCGGCCTGTGTCGAGGTGTGTCCCACAGGGGCCCGCATCTTTGGTGAGGTGCGCGGCCGCGCCACCCCGCTCGCGCGGTTCATGCGGTTCAACCAGATCCAGGTGCTGAAGCCGCACCTCAACACGGCGCCCAAGGTACTGTACGCGAACCTAGACGGAGAAGTGAGGTAAGCGTGCAGGGGTATATCTATCCCAACGAGTTCGAGCTCCAGTGGAGCCTCCTGATCGTCCTGTATCCCTACCTCACTGGACTGGTTGCCGGTGCCTTCATTCTCGCGTCGCTCGAGCGGGTCTTCAATGTGAAGGAAGTGCAGCCGACCTATCGGCTCGCGCTGCTCACGGCCTTGGCGTTTCTCCTGGTGGCCCCCCTGCCACTGCTCGCCCATCTCGGCCATCCCTTGCGGTCGTACGAGATCTTCCTCACACCCAACCGCAAGTCGGCGATGGCCATGTTCGGATTCGTCTACGCGTGGTACCTGGCGGTCGTGTTGTTGCTGGAGGTCTGGTTCGACTATCGGAAGGACCTGGTCCTGTGGGCCCGCAACGATCGCGGTGTAATGCGGTGGATTCGCTATGCGCTCACCCTCGGCGCTACCGACCTCTCCGAACGCTCCCTGCGGTTCGACGAGCGAGCGGGTCGGGTCATCACGATCGTGGGTATTCCTTCGGCGTTCCTTTTGCACGGCTACGTCGGTTTCATCTTCGGCTCGATCAAGGCCAATCCGTGGTGGAGTAGCGTGCTGATGCCGGTGGTGTTCCTGTTTTCGGCGATCGTGTCCGGCATTGCGCTCGTGCTGGTCATCTACATGCTGACCACCATGTTCCGCTGGCGGAAGGTGGACATGGCCTGCATGGACAAACTGGCGCAGTTTCTGTTCTATGCCATCGTGGTGGACTTCTCGCTCGAGGCACTGGATTTCATTCACAGGCTGTACGAAGCCGAGGAGTCCATCCAGATCTTGTCGCAGATGGTGGAGAGCCGCCTGTTTCTTAGCCTGATCGTGCTGCAATTCCTGATGGGGACCATCATTCCGCTCATCATGCTCGCTCTGGTGTCTCCCGGATTGCGTAAGGGCGGGTTCGTGCGCCTGCCGCCCGAGCTAAAGCATCTGACGTACCTGGTAGCTGCCGTCTTGATCCAGATCGGCATCTTCAGCATCCGATGGAACGTGGTGATAGGCGGCCAGCTGTTCTCGAAGAGCCTGCGCGGCCTGACGGTCTACAAGGTCCAGCTGTTTGGGATCGAGGGGCTCGCGATGTCGGTCGCTCTGCTGTTACTTCCCTTCGTGATCCTATGGGCCCTGGTGAAGATCCTGCCGCCGTGGATGGATGAGGCACCGGGGGAGGCGACCCCTGCGGCTGAGGAGCCGGGCGCAGCGTTCCCGCCCCGAGGATGATCCCGCCGCCGTTGGCTCCAGAGTCGTTGGCGTAAGGCCCTGATTCTCGAGATTGCGGTTTCGGAAAATGGGGGAGGCCGAAGCATACGACTGCGGCGTGAGGACGCGAGATGAATGCGATAAGTGCGCGAATTAGCGCGGTGATGACGTCGCTCAGGTGTCCCGGGTGCGGGAAAGTCGTGCAGCCGGTGCAGCCAGCCACCCAGGTCCGTCAGCCGGGAGAGGGGAAACGGTGGTCCTTCGTCTGGCGACCGCCGAGCGGTGAAGTGTGCCCCGAATGCCGCTTTCCGCTGGGTCGGTACGCGCGGCGAGTGAAGTGGATGCGGCTCTTCTACTTCGGGGTGGCGCTGCTGACCGTTGCCTTCGTGCTCTACGTGTTGAGGCGGGTCGTGAACGTGCCCGCCTGGTTCTCGGTGCTGCAGCGGGGAACGGCAACGATCGGCGCGGTCGCCTTTGCCTTCAGCGTGGTGGGCCTCGTGGTGGGCGGTCGGAGCGGCGAACCCGGAACCGGATCCTAGCTTACCCGCTCCGACACTTGTGGTGGTTTCCGCGACGGTCCGAGTCTCTCCGCGCCGGCACAAGCGTCGGGTTGCCCTGCGGAACCAAGCCGTGCATTTTAATTGGTTGGTTAGCACACTCTAAGCGCGTGTGTTGGCTCGTGGTTTCGGTGGGTACCTGAGACGGTTGGGGAGGGCTGTTAGATGCAGTGGATGCGGACCCAATGCCTAGTCTTCGCGACAGTGTCGGCGGCGTTGGTCACGTGGACCGGGACCGTTCGTGCGCAGGAGCCGGAAGTGGAGGTCGACAACTGCAAGGTCTGCCACAGCGTGCTCGATGACGAGCGACTCGGAGGGCCGGCCCGGGCGTTTGCCGGAGACATCCACGCGGTCAAAGGCCTCGGCTGCGCCGATTGCCACGGCGGTGACCGGACGCTGGCCGGATTCGAGGGCATGGATCCCGCCAAGGGCTTTGTGGGCCGTCCCGGAAAGCCGCAGCTAGCCAGCTTCTGCGGGCGCTGCCACTCCGACGCTGCGTTCATGCGGCAATTCAATCCGTCCCTGCGCGTGGACCAAGTGGCCGAGTATGCGACGTCGGTTCACGGACGGCGCCTCGCGGAGCTCGGTGACACCCTCGTTGCCGTCTGCACCAGCTGTCATCCGGCCCACGCCATCAAGCCCCCCTCCGATGCGGCATCGAGTGTGCACCCGCTCAATGTCGCCGAGACCTGTGGCGCGTGTCACGCGGACGCCGAACACATGGCGGGTTACCAGATCCCCACCGATCAGCTCGAGAGGTATCGACGCAGCGTGCACTGGGCCATGATGATCGACAGAGGAGA
>JAOTWK010000239.1 GCA_029862935.1 Gemmatimonadota bacterium
AACCGCACCTCGCAGCCCTGATGGGTCTCGTTGTCCCACATCCACGCGATGTCACCCGTGCTCCGCATCAGTGTGTCGTGCGGTACCGCGCTCAACGTGCGATGGAAGTAATCGCAGGGCTCAGGCTCACCGCCGTCGGCGTCAGCCCGCATGCAGCCCAGGAAGCCGCCGAGCACGAAGAGCGCGAGCAACTTCATACATGTATCTCCCGTGCGAAAACCGGAGCATGTCCCATGGCGACGCCTCGATCCATCGTCGAGCGGCACGTCACCCCCCTTACTCCCGCTCGGCCCAACGCAGCGCCTCCGCACCACCCACCACGGGCAGCGCGAGCGACGTGGCGTCGAGGTCCAGCGTCAGCTCCGTCCCCGGATCGGGCCACAGTGTGAAGTCGCGATCGGTGGACATGATCATGAGCCCGATGCGCTGCCCCGCCGCGATCACCTGATCGTCGGGTTGTAGATCGAACATCAGCTCGTAGAACTGACCGGGCACCAGCGGTTCACTGCTCGTGAGCGAGCCGTGGTTCTGCGGATCCGCCCAGCCGCGCGTGATGATCCCGCCCCGCGCACCCACCATCTGTCCGTTCCGGCCCCGCCGGCCCTCGCGCCAGGGGAGCGACACGAGCCACACGGTGAGGTTGGCCGCCGGCGTGCTGGAAGCCACGCGTATCGTGATGCGTGGAGTTCCCGACACGTGGATCGAATCCGCCAGCTCGGGCGTCGCGTAGAGCAACCGGTGATCGGTCCACTCCGCCCGCGCCAGCAGGCTGCCGCTGAACGAGAAGTTGTCGACCAGCGTCTCCGTTCCCTGGCCCGCGTTTGCCGTGAGGCTGAGACCGCCCTGTTGATGACCGCCCGCCCGCAGGTGGAGTGTCACCGGTGCGGCGTCCGGATGGGGGTAGTCCGGATACGGGGTCGGGTCCGATCGCTCGTCACCCTCGCGCACGATCCACGCCTTGGGGTCATCCTCGACACCGTTTTCGACACCGTACAAGTAGCGAGTGAACCACCGGTTCATCAGCTTGAGCGGCGGCGGCCCGCCGTGCCCGCCCTGATGGAAGTAGACTTGCGCCGGCACGCGCTTGGCCTTGAGGTACTCGTACACCCGGACACTGTGCTCGGGCATCACGTTCCAGTCGTTGAACGCGTGGGACATGAGTGTGGCCGCCCGGATGCCTTCCAGGTCGTTCTGGAGGTCGCGCGCCGCCCAAAAGTCGTTGTAGTCACCGGTGACGCGGTCCATACCCGCTGCCAGTTCACCGTCGCGGATCACAGCGTTGCAGTGGTCGCGCCGATCGGGGTCGCCGCTGTTGACGAAGTCGTACAGCACATCCATGTCCTCGCCCAAGTAGCCGCCCGGGTGCCGCACAAGGCCGTTGGAGCGGTAATACCGGTAGTAAGACGTGTTGGGTGCCACGGGGATGATGGCCTCGAGGCCTTCCACGCCCGTCGTGGCCGCCGCAACGGGAATCGTGCCGTTGTACGACGTACCCGTCATGCCGACTTTGCCGGTGGACCAATCAGCGGTGACTCGCTCGGTGCCGTCCACCGTCGTGTAGCCCGGAGCTCTTCCATTCAGCCAGTCGATCACGGCTTTCGGGGCAAGGATCTCAGGCGGGCCACCGATGGTGGGGCACCCTTGAGAGAGGCCGGTCCCGGGTGCCTCCGAGTGTACCACGGCGAACCCGCGCGGCACCCAGGTGCGCACCTGGGAAGTGGAGATGCCCGGCCGGATCCGTGTGCGCACCGGTGGCGCCGGCGTGCGGGGCGTCGGTTCGGCACCCACCTCATGCCGCACGTCCCACATCACCGGCCCCGACACGCCGGAGAAATACGGACTGGACTCGTAGATGACCGGAACCTCGAGCCCCTCTGTCTCCGTCTGGCGCGGGCGCACGACGGCGACGTGCACGCGGTCGCGCTTCCCGTCGCGGTCCGAGTCGAATTCGGTCTCGACCCATAGCTCCTCGCGGATCCACTGCGTGGAATCGGCGAACGCCTCGACGACCTGCGCCTGGCCGTCGACGAAGACGGGAGCGGCTCGTCTCGGCGTCTGCGCCGTCACGCGAGTGGCGCCGACGGTTACGATCCCACCGGCCAGCGCCAGCGCCGCGACACCACGAACGGAAAAACGTATTCCTCTTAGTGGCATTCCATCACCCGGGTTGCGATTATCGGTATCAGACCCTCAGATCCCTGAAAGCGTTCCCGCTGAACAGACAAACGTAACGACAGTTGTCAGTTTTGGGTTTTCAGCCATCAGCAGTGAGCCGTCAGCCGTCAGCCGACAGCCAACAGCCTCCAGTTACCAGTCGTCTAAGTCGTCAGAGTCGTCTCAGTCGTCCGTCCGCATCGCCCTCCATCGCCCCCTCATCGTCCCCGCGTCACGTCTCGCAATCTGCGCCGAGAGATTGCACTTCACCGTCTGAGGTAGAACACCGGCCCGTGAGCGGCTAGGTGTATCGGGGCACTCCCGGAGGGCCACGACGGCCCGCGACATGCATTCCATTGACGCATGATGACTGAGCGTGGGAAGAGCCGACTCGCAGCCCCATGTATTGGCTTGGGGTTGCTTGTCGCGATGCTGATCGGCTCGGGAGTCCTAGCGTCTCAACCGGTCATCACTCTCCTGGCCGCGTACTCGTCACTGGCGTTCGTCGCCTACGCGAGGTTCGTCGGACGTGCGGTTAACGGCTTCGACGTCATCTTCTGGGCACTTCCGGGTGCCGTCGCCGCGAGCGTGATGACGATCCCTGTGCATCAACCGTGGCTGGTGGGCGGGTCCGATCCGACTCTTACCGCCGCAGGTGCGGGGTTGCTCTATGGGGCGACGGCTGGCGCCTGCATCGCGTTCGTACGATCGATGGTTTCACGACTGTCGACGGGAGTGGCGACCTGGACGCTCGGCCTGTTCATCTGTTTCCTCGGGCTCGGTGCCATCGCATTCCCGGCATGCGGATGCTCGACCCATGCCAAGGCCCATGTAGCCGCAATGAAGTCGGATTTACGGAATCTCGCCACGGCGCAGGAAGCGCACTACGTCGATCACGGGGCGTATGCCGCTGCCGTCGGCGATCTTCGTGGGTACGCGACCACGACGGGCGTTCACGTTCAAGTGTTGGCGAAGGCCGGTAGCGGCTGGTTAGCGGTGGCGGCGCACGATCACTCGAACACCGTGTGCCGTATATTCGTCGGTGGAGGAGTGCCTCAGCACGGTGCCGAGGGTCAACCGCACTGCATCGAGGACGATTAGTTCAGACCTTTGGCTGGCCGAGACCGCACCGACGTGGCGTTCGGGGCGGAAGTTGTTCAGTTTGGATTGCGCAGTGTTGGCACGTCGCTCGCCGGTCTCCTCTACCCCTCTAGCAGACGCGCCAGCAACTCCTCATCCACCTTGCTCTTCACCGTCCGCCGATCGAGCCCGAGGCGACGCGCCGTTTCCTGATAGTTGCCGGTTTGCGAGTACACCAGCGTGCAGTAGCGTGACAGCAGCTCGTCGGCCGTGAACGCACCGCGCTCGATAGCGCCGAGCGTCTCCTGCCGTGCGGGTCGTGCCGGCATTCGTGGCGGCTGGTACTCCCCGTGTATCAACACACTACGCACGCACTGCTCCAACTCGCGGAAGTTGCCCGGCCATTCGTATTCCCGCCCGAGGTTCTCGACGATCCAGCCCTTAGCTTCCTCGGCCAGCGCGTCCGCGTCGGTCTCTGACACCTTGCGGGCAATGAATCGTAAGAACTCGCCAAGCACAGCCGGCGACTCGCGTAGTTGCTCGTACAGACTCGGTGTGACGATCACGTCGGAACACATCCGGTAGTAGAAGTCCTCCCGGAACTCCCCGCACCTCATGGCCTCGGCGAGATCCCGATTGGTCGCCGCCACGATCTTGCCGTGGAAATGCCGGTCAACGGTGTCGCCGACGGGCTGGAACGTGCGGGTCTCCAACACTCTCAGGAGCTTGACCTGAATCGCGCTATCGAGGTCACCGATCTCGTCCAAGAAAACGGTACCCCCAGGCTGACAGACTTCCAGCCATCCCTGCCGGTCCTGCACCGCGCCGGTAAACGCTCCGCGACGGTGGCCGAACAGCTCCGACTCAATGAGCGTGGGGGCAAGTGCGGACAGATTGAGGGCGTGGAACAGCCCGGTGACGTCCCCCGCAAAGGTCTTCGTCTTGGGATTGAATGGGATGTAGTGGGACAGGCCGACGGCTCGGGCAACCAGTTCCTTCCCGGTTCCGGTTGGCCCAGTGATCAGGGTCGTCACGTCGTCCATCCGCTCGTAGAGTGTCTCGCTGTGGCGGCGCATGTCGTGCGTGAAAATGGACTGCCACACCGCGGCTCGGAGCCGAACCGCCGGCGTCGAGCCTCCGACGATGTACCGGAAGATGTAGTGGAATCCACGCGAGACTTGATAGAACAAGGCGAAGAAGTGCGGCGCCTTGGCTTGCCGCGAGCAGGCCACGCCGGGAATCTGGAGGAAGTGCTTCCAGTCGCGGAGAAAGTCCGAGTAGAAGCCAAAGCGATCCGAGCGCAGTTTCTCCTCCGCTTCGGTGATCACCGACACGAAGGTGTCGTAGTAGCGGTAGAACAGCGCGTAAAGCGCCGCATCTTCGTAGAGCGCCAGTTCGTCCACCGTGGCAGTTGAGCCCTCGGCGAGGCTCTCCCGTAGTCTCCCGATCATCGCTTCGACGCGCTGCGTTATCTCGACTGGGTTGGCAGCCGGGATCTCCGGCATCTCTACCTGAAGACGCCAGACAGATTCTCCCTCGCGAAAGTCCGGACCGAGCACCTCGCGCTCATGGTCAATCCGTTCCGGCAGGAATGGATTGACATAGGCGAGTCTCGAGACCGCTTCGAGAAACGCACGCTCACTTCCAGTCAGCAAGGGCATGGGTCAATCCCGTTGAGCGGTGGGGTCCATGGACAAGCATAGCATGTACATCTCATGTATGGTCGTGATCACCAGTTGTCAATCTGAACTCGGCTCCGACCGGCCCGGGAAGGCCTGACTAGAGGCGTAACTCATTGCAGTAAAATCGTTTCGCACATCATCCGACCATTGGCACATCGGTTGCCCTATCGGATGACGAGTGACTCGTAGCCGGAGGGACATGATGTCTGAAACGGGAGTATTCGACACGCTGCGATGGGTCTTCACCTACATCGGGTACCCGGCTGTCATTGTCGCCGCGTTCGTGGTCATCGGCGTGAGGATGAAGGCGCTCTTCCATCAATACCACTCCGAGCCCCTGACGCAGTGGAGGCTCGCGGTCGCCGGTTTGCTCCCGGTGGCGATCCTGACGTTCGTTGTCGTCGGCGAATTGCCGGACGGTGTTGCATGGCTCCCGACGGCCGATCAGTGGGCGATCCAGCTTCCCCTGGGAGCGATGATCGGCCTCGCCACGATGGAGGCATCGCAACAGGTATCGGGGACCAGGCAAGCACTGACGTTCATGCTGTACCTGGCCACGCTTGGCACCGGCCTGCTGTACGTGGTCATGGAGGGTGAGCTGGCGCGGTTCCAGCCGGGCGTGTTCGCCATCGTACTGACGGGGGGCCTGCACTTCGTGTTCAGGGATCCGGAATCGTTGGCTGACGAATCGCGGCAACCCATCGAGCCGGAGTGTGACGCTGATGGTGCCGCGCAACCTGGGGACACGCAGTACCGCGAGATGCGTTTGCGGTGATCGAACAGCGGATCAGGAGGCCGCAGGGGCCGCGTGAAGAACCCGGTCGTGCGAGTGCACGGCCGGGTCTCGGCTCAAGAGTTCAAGAGTGAGAGATGCTCGAATGAGATGGAAGACGATCGTGGCCGTCGGTTATGAAGTCCTGGCCCTCCGGCTTATCGCGGCCTATTGTAG
>JAOTWK010000240.1 GCA_029862935.1 Gemmatimonadota bacterium
TGGGGTCACCCTCCTGCGACGCGCACCGGACCGGAATCGTCGCACGGTGTGCAGCGCGCGGCGTTCAGATCCCGTCGGAGAAGCTGCCGAAGCGCTCCAGATACGCGGAGACCGAGACCTTCCTCGCGGTGTTCTCAGACGTCATGTATCGCACCTTGCCGAACACCGGTCGCTCGGGACCCCACGGGCGGTCGTAGCGACCCAAGACCCAGAAGATGCCGCTGTAGGAATTGGGATCGCGCCCGTCGAGCGCGTAGGAGTTGTTGAGCTCGATCATGATCTCGAGTGCATCCTCAGGTGACGGCGACCACTCGAGGATCTTCTTGCCCCACAGCATCCGCAGGTAGTTGTGAATCCGTCCTTCCTCCACCAGTTGGCGCTGCGCGGCGTTCCACAACGGATCGTGCGTCGCAGCAGACTCGAACTCCTCGAGGCTGTAGACGTATTGGCGCGGATCGCGCGCATGGTCCGCGAGCGTCTGCTGCGCCCAGCCCGGAAGCGTCTCGAAGCGGTCATAGCGCGGCTCGTTGGCGCACATGTTGAATCCGACCTCTCGCCACGTCACGAGCTCGTCGAGAAACGCCTCCGCATTCTCGCTCAGCCCCCACCAGCCGGCACGGCGCCCCCTCGCGCCGGGGACAACGCGATCGGGTGTCCACTCTTCGACGTCGAGAACCGCATCGACAACCTGATGGGCCGCGATATGACCGAAGTGGAGATACGGCGACAAGTGACTCGTGACCTCGAGGTCCGGCACGTTGCGGCGCTCCGCATAGTCCTTGAGCCGCACGTCCAGGAACCGTTGCAGCGCCTGATTGGCGGCCCGGGCACCGCCCCGCTCGCTCACCGGACCAACGCTCCGGTCAACCTCTGGCCCCCTTCCCTTGACTGGCCAGTCGGTCAATTGCTGCAGCCTGGCTAGGGGCCATTTCTTGGCCACCTCGGCCGGGATCTTGGCTGACTTCCTTCCACGGAGCTGGCTCAAGGGCTCTGGATGTGGCCGGTCGTCGAAGAGGTCGGGCAGCTGCGCGTGTAGGAAGCGCCGGAACTGAAAGGCGGTCGAGAAGACCTGCTGTGTGAGTCCCAGGGGCACCAGTCCGTTTGCGTCCACGGCCTCGACGCGGACCGGCAGTCGGGAACCAGCTGCTTCAATCATCCTAGGAAGGAAAAACGCTGGGAAATCGTCAGTTACGACAATGGCGGCTGAGGCCGCCAGCTCTTCGAGCAACCCCGCCCCGTCCCCTGGACGCTCCTCAAGATACGGGAAATACGTAACTCCTTCATGTTCAAAGGCTTGTCGGTTGTCATCCATGCCGTCCATCACGAAGCGGTGACACCGGGCACTGGCCCATTGATAACCTGCTCTGAGCGGCTCCAGCACGAGCAACGGCTTGCCAAGTTGGCTGGCCCATGCGATTGCTCGGTCCAAAGAGAAATTCCAGTTGGTCCGCCTTGCAGCGATCATCCAGTACAGCACAAACTCACCGTCTTGCACCGGTGCCCGATTCAACGTACGTGCACGTGTCACATGAAGTGACAACTCTTTAATGTCTCTCATATAACTATTTATAGATTTCAGTTAATGTGAATACTATGCGATAGTCGATACGAATTCTGCCATTTTCGGTCTACGTCGGGCGGCCAGGATTACTCGTTTGGGTCAACACTTGTCTATTCATTGTCTTAGACATAAATTAATCAGATATGTCAGACTTACGCAAGCCAATTCTGCTTACCGGGGCCTCCGGGTATGTCGGCGGACGTCTCCTGCGGGCCCTCGAGACCCACGGTCACCGGATACGCTGTGTCGCTCGCAAGCCCGAGTATCTCCAGGCCCGCGTAGGACCGAACACGGAGGTGGTCCATGGGGACGTCTTCGATCCCCAATCGCTGGAGCGAGCCCTCCACGGCACCGGCACGGCCTACTACCTCGTCCACTCAATGGGAGCGGGCGCCACCTTCCGCGAGGCAGACCGCCAAGCCGCCCACGCCTTCGCCTCGGCCGCACACCGTGCCGGCGTTTCCAAGCTCGTGTACCTGGGTGGACTGGGCAGCGGGCCAGGATTGTCCGAGCACCTCGAGAGCCGTCACGAGGTCGGCCACATCTTCCGCGCATCCCCGGTACCGACTATCGAATTCCGAGCGTCGATCGTCATCGGCTCGGGCAGTCTGTCGTTCGAGATGATCCGGGCTCTTGTCGAGAAGTTACCCGTGATGATCACGCCCCGCTGGGTGCGGGTCCCTGCCCAGCCGATAGCCGTCGAAGACGTGATCGGGTACCTGGTTGCCGCGTTGGACACCGATCCCACGGGATCTCCCGTATTCGAAATTGGAGGTGCGGACCAGGTGTCGTATGGCGCCATCATGCGAGAGTATGCCCGCCAACGCGGCCTCTCCCGACTCATGATTCCGGTGCCGCTGCTGACGCCTAAGCTCTCGAGCCTGTGGCTCGGGCTGGTAACCCCCATCTACGCGCGCATCGGCAAACAGCTCATCGACAGCCTGCGGAATCCCACGATCGTGGAGACCGACGCCGCCCGTCGCACCTTTTCCATTGAGCCTCGTGGGGTGGCAGAGGCCATCACACGGGCGCTCAGCAACGAGGATCACTCAATCGCGGAGACACGGTGGTCGGATGCACTGTCCTCCGGCGGAGAGAAGGCGCCCTGGGGAGGCACTCGTTTCGGATCGAGGATCGTCGATTCTCGCACTATGGACGTCGGTGTGGGTCCGGCACAGGCCTTCACCCCCATCCGACGCATTGGGGGACGAGTGGGATGGTACTACGGGGATTGGCTGTGGCGTCTGCGCGGGTTCTTGGATCTGTTGGTCGGTGGGGTTGGGGTCCGCCGCGGCCGTCGTGACCCCGAACACGTCGGACCGGGGGACACCCTCGATTTTTGGCGAGTGGAAGCCGTTGAGCCGGACAGAATGCTCCGGCTGGCAGCGGAGATGAAGCTCCCCGGCCGCGCATGGCTCCAATTCGAGGTCGAACCGCGCGCGCCAGGGTCGACCATTCGGCAGACGGCGATCTTCGATCCGACTGGGCTTCTGGGCCTTGCCTACTGGTACGCCCTCTATCCGGTGCACGCGCTCGTGTTCAGGGGAATGTTGAAGCAGATTGCCCGTGCGGCGCGGCAGGTGGTCCCCGCGGTGGATCTGCCTCGAAACCGTTGAAACCGGAGTTGCTATGCATGTCAGGGTCCTGTGGCTGGTCTTCACGCTCGCCGTCGGGTTGGGTGTGATCGGCGAGGAGGCCGACGCCCAACTCATCATCGACTGGGAATCGGGTCCGACGATGGTCAGCCGCAGCGACATCGGCGTTCCGGGAGACGTTGGAACGGTCTACTCCGCCGCCGAGGATGCTGACCTGCTGTTTGCCCAGAGGATCGGGATCGGTTCCGCCATCGGCGAACGGCACATCATCACGCTGTCCTTTGCGCCCTATGAACTCGAGACCGAAGGACAGTTCACGCAGTCGGTCGCGTTTCAAGAAACCATCTTCCTGCCCGGTGAAACGGTCCGGTCTATCTACGAGCTCAACCTGTACCGCCTGAGCTACCACTACCAGGCTATCGCAACCGACCGACTTCACGCAGCCGTGGGCGTGGCGGCACAGCTTCGGAGCACACGCGCAGCGCTGACGGGTGCGGACGCGTCTGTGGCCAAGCGCGCCTGGGGGTTCAGGCCTTTGGTGAGCGCCCGTCTCCGATGGCGACTCTTCTCACTCGCGAGTCTCCGCGTCGACGCGGACGCGGTCCGCGGTCCTGGAGAACGCTGGGGAGATGTACTCGTTGCGGTGGAGGTGGAGCCCGCCGAACGGTTCCGCTTTCGAGCGGGCTACCGGCTGTTGGAAGGGCGCGTTGACGGCGATGAGTTCTACAACGCGGCGCTCGTGCACCACTTCTTGGTGGGGATGACACTGACCCTTTAAAGCCACCTCGACGACCCGCACCCGACGGAACCGGTGGATCTCAGGGATTCGGGGTCGGCATCTGAGCGGGCCTGGCCATTTGGCATGGACACAAGAAGCGCGGGCAGCGAGGTCAACCCTGGCTGCCCGCGCGGGCAATGTCAGAGGTGCCGCGCAGCTACGTCGGCTGCTGCACGCGCTCTCGCTGCCGGTTCCACGAGCGAAACACGAGGTCCCACAGGGGCGAGCTCACACCGAAATCCCTGGTGGAGTTCTGATAGTGGTGCCGGAAGTGGTGCTTCTTCAAGAACAGCGTGAGGCGCCCGTGCAGCCTGAAATGGTGGACGGCATAATGCACCGTGTCATAGACCAGGTACCCCAACACCAACCCCGCGAACGCTGCGGGACCGTAGATGACGCCAAACGCCAAGCGGAACAGGAAGAAGAAGATGACCGCGAGTGGCACGCTCACGCCAGGCGGCAGCACGAGGCGGCGCGAGTCGTTCGGGAAATCGTGGTGCACACCATGGGCAACGAAGTAGATCATGTGCCGCCATCCCTTGATGGCCGGAAGCGCCGCTTCGCCGGGCGCAAGCCTGGCCAGCGCCTCGCGCACGTCGTCCTCGACGTCGGGCGGAGCGTGGAAGCCAAAGCGGTGCCCCACGTACTCGATGAGACTCCAAATCAAGGCACCCACGGCCACGAGCAGGGCTATCTGCCCGACACCCAGTCCAAGGCGGATCGACCAGTACAGCATCACCGCGATGACCGGGATGTAGATCAGGTGTGGGATCGCCGGATGGACTCTGGTAAACGCTTCCAGAAAATCGCTGCGGAACATCCGCACGGACTCATCTTTGTTCGAGACGTACTTCTTGGCCATTCAGATTGCCCCCGGCCGTCGCTCTGCGAGGCCTCGTCAAACACCTCATGCTGTTTCTCGGATACGGGAAAATAATGGGCTTGGCCCAGGAAGCCAGGGCCGCTGGCATCCCGGCAGACTCCACACCATCTTTGGCAGCGCCATGAACAGGTGTCCGTTTTGCGGGGCGGAGTCAGGTCCCGACGCCCATTTCTGCCTGGAGTGCGGTCGCGAGATGCCCGCGAGGCGGGTGTCATCTCAGAAGGCCGTTCTGCCTGACGATTTCAATGTGGCCGCATTGGATCGATTGAGAGCGGAGAAGCAGAGGCTCGCCGGCCAGCTAAACGCGATGCTCGATCTCGCGGCAGATCGCGAGCTCAGCCGCCAAGAGAAGAAGCAGTGGAAGATCCTCCGGAAAGAACATCACCAGATTTCCCAGGATCTGGCGGAACGGTTGCAGGACCTCTCCGAACGCCAGGAACGGGATCGCCGAGAGGGTGCGCAGCGGAAGGAGGATCGGCGGAAGAAGAAGACCCCGGTCGATGTAGAGCGCCGCTCGGGACTGGAGCGGCGGAAAGGCGACCGACGCGAAAGACCCGACCGTCGAGATCCCTTCCCCGATATCGAGCCATAGCAACGGAACCCCTCTGGGGCCCGCCAGCGCCGAGCCCCAGAGGGCACATGCTGACCCCTTACGCCTTCTCCCCTACCCCGTTCTTCACCGCAACGGAATCGACACCGACAGCTGGTTGGTCACGACCGTCACATCCTGCAGGGTCAGCGGACCCGAGGGCGCGAGCAAGATGTCGTTGGCACTGGCAAAGTCCTCCGCACGGACTGCCACACCCCCGTCCCATGCTGTGCCGGGCCGGCCAGTCCCCGTCGTGACGCGACCGGCATAGCGGACTTCCAGGTCGCCCCACTGCACCCGAGCCCCCCAACTGGGGACCCACTCGATCCACTGCTCGCTCTGCCGTCGCGCCGTCTCTGCTACGTGGTCCCACTGGTCGAGCTCGTAGTCGTACGCGCGTAGCCCGAGCCCGAGTTGCAGTACCGCTGGTCCCACGGCCCGCGCCAGGCCGACATTGA
>JAOTWK010000241.1 GCA_029862935.1 Gemmatimonadota bacterium
TCTCCTCGAACGCGAGTGACCGCCCTCTCCGCCATGGTCCTGGCCTGCGTCGCCAGATAGAGCGCCCCGGAATACTGCTCGTTGTTGAATTCGGCCAAACTCGACGCCAGCAGCCGCTCCGCTTCACCAATCTCGGCGAGGTCCTGGCCACCTGCAGCTGATCGCAGGTCCCGCACGGCAATCTCGGCTTCAGCCATGCCGGACGCCGCCTCCGCACGCGTGGCCTGACTCTGCAACTTGGCCATCGTGCGGACCACTTCCTGCCGCACAGCATCGAGTTGGCCGGCCATGTCGGTCAGCTGGGCGTCCTTCTCCAACACGGTCAATTGCAGCTCGGCAACCCGCGCCCGCATGATGGCGGATTCGACCTCCAGGGTGTCGACAATGCGGACCGTGTCGGGCACGGCTCCCAGACTGGGTGACGGTCCACTCGCGCACGCCGACGCCACGGCAGCACAAGCGAGGAGCCCGCCGAAACGGTGAGCGTGGGAAGCAGACATCAAGATCTGGTTCCGCATCGTCATGAAGGCGCCCCAGGGTTAGCTAGTTCGCAAGGCAACACGACCCCATCGCGGGCCGGGCAACTCATACGCACACCACTACCAACCGATCCGCACCGGCAACCGCTTGGCCCCCCACCCCCCTGGCGAGCCGTCGAACACTCCAGCACAGGCGGCACCGCATGCGGCGCAACGTCCGTCGTCCGTCAGGTTCCACTCTTCCAACACGTACCAGTCTCGGGCAATCAGCGTGCAGCCGCAGGAGTGACAGATGGTACTGCCACCAGTTCGGTCGTGCACGTTGCCGGTGTAGGCGTACCGCACGCCATTGCGCCGCGCGATAGCCCGTGCCTTGGTGAGCGTGGCCGGTGGCGTGGGTGGGACGTCCAGCATCTGCCAATCGGGATGAAACGCCGTGAAGTGCATGGGCACGTCGGGACCCAGATGCTCGACCACCCACTGGGTCATCTTGTCGAGTTCCTGCTCCGAGTCGTTCTTGCCCGGAATTACCAAGGTCGTGAGCTCGAACCAGACATCCGTCTCATGCTTGAGGTAGCGCACTGTGTCGAGCACCGGCTGGAGCTTTCCCTTTGTCAGCGCGTAGTAGAAGTCTTCGGTAAACGCTTTGAGATCCACGTTGGCTGCATCGATGTAGCGATAGAACTCCTTGCGGGGTTCCTCACACACATAGCCCGCCGTCACCGCGACCGTCTTGATCCCGCGTTCCCGACACGCCTGCGCCACATCGATCGCGTACTCGTGAAAGATCACGGGGTCGTTGTAGGTGAACGCCACACTGCGGCAGTCGAGCCGTACCGCGGTCTCGGCCAGGCCCTCCGGTGAGGCCGCGTCCGCCAGGGTGTCGATCTCGCGCGACTTACTGATATCCCAGTTCTGACAGAACTTGCAGGCGAGATTGCAGCCGGCCGTGCCAAACGACAGCACCGGGGTTCCCGGCAGAAAATGGTTGAGCGGCTTCTTCTCGATGGGATCGACGCAAAAACCACTCGACCGGCCATACGTCGTGAGCACGATCGACTCGTCCTGACACATCCGGACGAAGCACAAGCCACGCTGACCATCTCGCAGCCGGCAAAGACGCGGACACATGTCGCACTGGATGCGCCCGTCGTCGAGCCGATGCCAATACTTCGTGGGAACAACTGAAGCCGTGGCGTCGATCATCGCACGCCCACTGTCTGATGGAGACTCTCTGAACCTAGATAGATTCCCTGCTCCACAACAGGTGGCAGCGTCTACCTCGAGTCGCCCGGAGCGGGCGCCAGCAGACGGTCTCGATTCACGACCCGGCCGCGCTGAATGATCATCACGATTCGCTGCGTGTTCCTGATGTCATCAATAGGCGACGCGTCCAGCACGACGAGGTTCGCCTCGTCTCCGGCAGAGACGCCGAAGGACCGCCCGAGGAACGCTCCGGCCCGCGTGGTGGCTGCCGCTAGGGCGTCCCAGGAGCTGAGCCCCGCCGCGACGAGCTTCACCAGCTCGCGGTGCAGAGAGTATCCCTGAATCGTCCCCCAGTTGCCCGCGTCGGTACCCGCCAGGATCGTGACGCCGACGTCCGCCATCGTCTTGACAGATGACAGGATGGTCCGCGTGCGGCGGCGGCGCGCCTTCACATCTTCGGCGACGTGGGCACGCACGTCGTCGGACCGGTAGGCGTCGATGATCGCTGTCGTCGTCAACGCCGTCGCGAGCGGATTCGCGAGCACAGATTCGTCCGTCACGAAATCGAGAAAGTCCGTCTCTACCGCGAGGGTCGGAATGCTCGCCACCCCACGAACCGCCATGTCGCGCGCCAGGTCCGGTGGAACCTCCTCGGACGCCGGGACGTGGGTCACCGCGCTCGCACCTGCCGCGACGGCATCCCGCACGTCTTGCCACGTGTTGACGTGCACCACGGTTCGGATGCCCCTCCCCGTGGCGGCCGCGACCGCCGCCACCAACGTCGGCTTGTCGATCGACGGCATGGTCCCGGTCTGCGCGTACACGATCTTGACCACATCCGGCTCTCGCACAGCGAGATCGGCCACCGTGCGGCGGGCCTCGTCCGGCGTGTCCATGGTGCGCGTCGGCACGCCATACTCGGTGCAGTGACCCTCGGTCGCCGTCAAGCAGGAGAGGCTGGCAAACAACTCGGCACCTTCGACCTCGCCCGCCCGCAACTTCGACCGCAGCGCGTACATGGTCTCCTCATCTCCAAACAGATCCAGGAATGCCGTGACGCCCGCATAGAGCATGCGCTTGGCCACGATCGCCGTCCCCGGCGGATCCATCTGGTTGCCCGGCGCCATGTTGCCGTACGAGTGCGTGTGCAGATCCACGAGCCCGGGCATCACCCACATGCCACCGAGATCCAACGTCTCTCCGGCAAAGCCTTCCGGGATCGCCGTGGGGCTTCCCACGATGTGCCCGTCAACAATGAGCAGAGAACCGTTGTGGACCTGGGACCGCGCCGGGTCGACGATCTGCGCGTTGGTGAGAAGCAACTCTTGGGTCGCCGCCGGCCCCGCCGCTGCGAGCAGCAGGGATAGGAGAGCCAAGTTCTTGCGCATGTGATTCATCGCTTGCCTATTTGGGAGCAATGTGCGCTGATTGGCGCCTGAGGCCAAGTCCGGCCTAGCCCACGGCCCCTCACCCCTCCCGCAAGGAGCCCCTCATGGGACGAGCTATCGCCAGCGTCATCGTTGGGTACGTCGTCATGGCGCTTGTTGTCTTCGTGTCGTTCACGCTCGCCTACGTGCTGATGGGCGCCGACCGTACTTACCAGCCGGGCGTCTACGACGTGTCGACGTTGTGGATCGTCGTGGCCATCCTTCTCACCATCGTCGCAGCGATCGCCGGCGGCTACGTCGCCGCATCGATCGCCAAGACGAGCACCCCGATCAAGGTGCTGATCGGGCTCGTTGTGGTGCTCGGCTTCGGCTCGGTGTTGATGGCGCAGGGTGGCACGGACGACGATCGCCCGGTCGTACGGGACACGAACCCAACCGTGTGGGAGGCGATGAGCGCGTCCAGACAACCGCTGTGGATCGCGCTGCTCAACCCGCTGTTGGCAGTCGGCGGAATCCTCTACGGGGCCTCCCTCAAGAAGCGCCCGACGGAGCGCAGCGGGGACAGCACCGCGTAGCGCGCGCCCGTCACTCGAGCCGTGACGCGGATGGCACGCCGCGCGCACGTCACGCCCCGGACCATCCGCGAAATGCGGTAGCCAAGGGCTCCAGATGTTGGTCGGTCAGTCCCTCGAGCGCGAACAGGGCGACCCCGGCGGCCCCTCCGTCACGCGCATGGTACACCGCCGCCGCAAGCTCCTCTGGGGGCAGCGACGGTAAGAAGAGCCCAGCGTAGAGCGGACGGCGCCTGGGGAGCGCCTCCACCCCCTGTCGCGTCGCCGAGGCAATCCAGGACACCGGCTCCTCATAGAAGGTGTGGTACAGCATGGGGAAGACCGCATCGAGCGGCCACTCATCCCACGCCTGTCTGACGAGCCGTCTCGCCAACGTAGGCGTCGGGAATACGGCTGCGGAGATCGGCGTGCGCCGCGCCTGTGCCGTCTCAGCGAGAACACGCACGAGACCCGTCACGCTGTTCCAGCGGAACTGGCGCCAGGCTTCGTCCTGTGTTGGATCCGCCAGACGCGCAGGGTCCTTCCCTGTCTGCGCTCGGAATGCGTCCCGGCACACGTCGCAGTAGCAGAAGTCGAACTCCGGATGCTCCTGGTCTTGCACCAGACCGTATTTCGACCAGAGCCCGACCGGGAGGATGACATCCGAATGACGAACGTAGTCCAAGTGCACGCCGTCCACGCCTGCTTCAGCAGCGACGATATCCACGGTATTGCGCAGGTAGTCCCGGACTGGCTCGCGCGTCGGACACAGCCACTGGTAGTAGCCGACGTACGGCGGCCGGTCGAGTGTAGAGTTCCCATCACGACTGACCGTGAACCATTCGGGGTGGTGCTCCTTCACCCACGAATCGCCGCTGCGATTGAGCGTCCACATCCAGCGGTGAAACTCGAGTCCCGCTTCATGCGCGGCGTCAGCGAGCGACGACGTATCTCCACCACTCACTAGGAGCGCCCGGACTCCGACAGTGTGGGCCCTGGCACACTGCGTGCGCCACTCATCGGGAGAGAGACGACCTGCATGCACCCAGGCCCAGTGCTTACCCTTGTCGGCGGTTGCCGACCCGCTGCATCCTAGTCCAGTGAGTGAGGGCGCCACCGCCAAACCCAGCGAGGCCCGTCCGAGCCCCTCGATGAAGCTGCGTCGATTCACTCCTGACTGGGCTCCTCCACGACACGCTGCACCCGCCCGGTCTCCTGAATCGTCCACTCGACCTGTCCGCCGGTCTCGAGCACGCCGGCACGGTAGGTGTCGTCGGTGGCTTCCATGCGTGCGGTGAGCATGGACCCGCCCGGCGTCACCATTGTCGCGAGCCCCAGATCGTCGAGATCCGTCGCGTACCGATTATGCTCGCGCCAGTGGGTGCTCTGCGCATAGTAGATCTGCCAGAGAGCCCACCGCGCAACCGCCCCACCGTCGGGCTTGAACGAGTCTCTGCCGCGCCCAGCCACCCTGTCGCTGAACTGCACGATGCCCCACCGCTCCGGCTTGTGCATGTTGACCGCGCCCTGCGGGGACCACACCCAGTTGTCCTCTGACGCGTCGATCTTCTTGCGGTACACGGAGTCCACGATTTCGAGAGGCCACTGGACTCTCGAGAAGTTCATCCGCCAGTGATCGCCTGGCACCGGACCGCCCGCCGCTGAGCTCTCGCCCATCAAGGCTTTCCACGGGATCGCCAGCTCGACGGTCCAACCGGTATCTTCGTCCGATGGGTCGTTGAGCGTCCCGTCCAGCGCGACGGCAGACTGGAGTCCGTCGATATTCCAGTCGGCAACGGCCGTCCCGCCGTCGCGGTACGGCACCGGCAACCACAGGTCCCACAACGTGCCCAACGCGTTGATCTCGATTTCGAAGTAGTCGTGCGTGTCACCGTCCGGATCGATGAACACCTCGAAGTCGTTGTCCTGATAGATGATCGTATCGCGCTGGGTCAACGTCGCCCACAGGTGTGGCTCCTCGAGCTCGGCGCCAATGAAGAGGTGGGCATCGTCCCACAGCATCTTGACGCGTGTGCGCCACGGAGCAGGTTTGGCGCCGGTCTCAATATCCACGAAACCCTCAGTCCAGCGCGCAAGCTGCCACGATGTCTCGCTGAGTTCCCCATCGACCTGCGGTGCGGAGGGAGCGCGATAACAGAGGTAGTGCGGCATCGACGGCGGTTCGACGACGACGCGCTCCTGTGCGG
>JAOTWK010000014.1 GCA_029862935.1 Gemmatimonadota bacterium
ACATAGCCGGTCACCTCGAGGGCATCGAACGCCGACGGCACGCGCTCCACTCCGAATCGTTCGAGGTATTCGTCACCGAAGTGGGCGCTCGTGTGGAAGTAGCGCGCACGCACCCAGTGGGGTCCATGATGCACCACGACCGGGAGGCCGAAATTCCAGTCGCTTGTGATGAGATCCCGTTCCCGCGTTTCGAGGTTGAACCGCCCCACCACTCCGCCCTCGACGCCCACGATGACGGCGTCCTGTGGCGTCGTGCCCGCGATGCGATACAAGGGAAGCACCGCTCCGAACGCGGCTTCACCTTCGAGGATCGTCCCAAACAGTGAGGGAGTTGTCGGTGCCACCACGAGTTTCGCGGCGGTCATGGTCTCGTTGGGTGCGGCCAACAGACGCGGCATCAGGCTGCGGTCCGGAAACAGGCGGCTCGCCTGCGCCGCAGCACGCTCGGGTGACACGGCGAGGAAGCCCACTGCCACCACGGTGAAGGCGAGCGCCCGGTGCAGCGTACGCACAGTCGGGACGTGTCGCACTACGTGTACAAATCGATGATGCGTGCGATGGCGCGCTGACAGACCTCGCAGAACCGCATCATGTTTCGCGAGAACATGATGCAGTCGATCTCGGGCCGATAGAGCCCTCGCGACTCGTACGACGCCCCTTCGAAGGCGCCGACGTGGCCACTGTACTCCATGGAGTTGAGCATGTCTCGTTCGATCGCCTGCTGTTCCCGGAACAGCGCGTCGAACTCGGCCTCCGGCGCCTGCGTCTCGATGAGGGCAACGCGACGCTCGAGAACGGCCCTCGAGTGTGCTTCGAACTGTTCCTTCGCCCAGGGTGTCGGCAGCGGGGTGTCGGCACTCACGAGATCGCGCCACTTGAGGGCGGCCGCGCTGTGCAGCGAAGTGACGTTGGGTTCCCATGGCTCGATGTGCTCCATCGCTCCGGTTTCGTACGCGACCGGTGACGTGTAGTACTCGTCGGCCAATCCCGCGAAGTGGTGACCAAACTCGTGCACGAAGAGGTAGTCCGCGAACGCCGACCCGACGGCCGCCGTCGCGTGGAAATTATAGATGCCTCCACCCCCGTACTGCTTCTCGTTCACGAGAATGGCGACGTACTCGTACGGTGCCGCCGAGATGACGTCGCGCAGCGTGCGGTTGTCGTAGGTCAATACGTAGCGCTCGCTGTCGAAGATGCTGTACTGCGTGGCCACAGGGTTTCGCCGATACTTCCCGGCGTGCGGGCGTGACACGCCCGATTCCGCGGCGGGCAGATCGATCGCGCGAACGTTGAAGTCCTGCCGCCGGCTCTTGAACGGCTCGTACGCGAAGAGTGCCTCGGTCAGGCGGCGCACGTCATTGTGAAAGGTGGGGAGCTCCTCCTCGGTGTAGCCTTCCCCCAGAAGCACGAGATCGACCTTCTGTTGCGGTGGGCCATGCTCGAACACCGTCCACACGCGCCCGCGCGGTGGCAGGTCGGCCGGATTGACGCTGCGGTCTGAGGGATCGATGTCGAGCGAGGCAAATTCGACGAACGCATTCTGATCGTCGCGCTTCTTGAGCACCACGCGCACCGGCGCCTTGGGCCACGGAAAGCGCAGCGACTCGTGAAATGTGCGAGAGCGCTCCCGCGCTTCGGGTGTGGTCTCCCACTCTCCATAGATCGACGCGAAGCCTCGGGAGTACATGATGCTTCCCGTCAGGGTGTCGATCACCTCGTAGACGTACTTCCCCAGATTCGTGTCGTCGAGCAGCGTGGTCGTGCTGCCGGCCCAGGGACCATCGGAGACGATGCGATCGAGGCTCACGATCTCGGTCGACGCGTTGCCCGTGTGGAAGTAATCGACCCGCATCGTCTTGTCGACGAAGAAGCGGTCGAAGCGTGGGGCGTGTTGGGCGTGGACCGGCGCGGCGACCGCGGCAATCAGCGCGGCGCACGTGGCGAGACGAGTGAGGGTTACGAAATAGTGCATGGATTCTCCGCCCGTCTTGCGGGCGCTCCTATTCGAGATGCGGTGACAGCCCTACGGCGCCTGAGCACCGTTCTTCAAGTACAACACGACAAAGGCGTCACGGGCCCAGACGACGTCCGCCGAGGCGAATCCGGCAGCCAAGGCCATCGCGCGCATGACGTCAACGGAAAGCGGATGGTCGTCGACGCTCTCTTTTCGGAAGTTCTCTTCTACGAGCGCCGGATCGCACCCCGATGCCAGCGCGAACGCACAACGGGCGCTCACGGCGGACTGTTGCAGCTCGGGAGCATCAAATCGGATCAGATCGCCCCACACGAAGACGCCGGATGGACGAAGCCAAGATGACAGCTTCCGCAGCACCTGGGGCTTGGTGGCGGCCGGCACGTTGTGGAGCACGAGGTTGGAAAATGCGGCGTCGAATGCCCCGGGTGGCTCGAACTCCTGAATGGCGCGCTGCACCACAGTCACGCGCTCCGCGAAATCCGCGAGCCGATCGGTTGCGTCCTGCACCATCGCTGGGGACGCATCGAGGGCGGTGATGTGGGCCTCCGGCACGCGTGACGCGATCAGTTTCGTGACGGCGCCGCTGCCAGCTCCGATATCGAGCACACTGAGGGGAGTGTCGTGCACGACGAGTCCCACGGCACACTCCACCATCTCGTCGTAGCGCGGCACCAACTGCCGGATCTTGACGTCGTAATCCTGTTGCAGCGCTGTGTAGTAGCCCTGTGCCGCGTCGTTCACCGTCACCTCACCTCGATGTCACTCGTCCACGGACTCACCCAGCGAGCTCGAAGAGCGCGAGCACCGCTCCCGCTGGATCGCGGATGACACAATAGCGTCCCATCGTACCCATCGTTCGGGCAGGGGCGACGATTTCTCCACCTGATTCCTCGCACTGACGCATGCTGCGATCGAGATCGGCCACGATCACGTAGTTGAGCCACTGGGCTGGAAGGTCGGCGTTCCCGCCACGTGCGTGGCACACACCGGCCACAGCTGTCTGATCGTCAGGCGTCGTCATCGTGAAGTCGCTGTACGTCCCCATGTCGACCGGTGCCGGGACCCACCCCAACACCTTCGCGTAGAAATCGCGGATGCCCTCGGCGTCCGCCACCGTGAGATCGGTCCACGCGATGGTCCCCACTTCTGGCTTGGCTTCGTCATTCATGGTGAATCGCTCCTGTGCGCCACGTCGCTACTGACCGGCCCCCGACTCGAGGCAATTGACCTCCAACGCGTAGCGATCCGCCGGGACGTCGGTCGGATCGGCGTCATCCCCCCCGTCCCACATTCCTTGAAACAGACAGGTGACTCCTCGCCACCTCAACGCGAAGCCGGTGCCGTCGGGACCGTCCGCGGCGTAGCCGAAATCCTCATTCCAGCCTCGGGTCGGAAGCGCTTCCCGGACGACATCGTTGGGCCGCGCGGTCGACCCATAACTGCTTGCGAGGCCGTCCAGCCGCACGCGGCACCCGGGCCCGGACCGGTCTGCCAGGTAGTCGGTGACGACCCGTTCCGACACGGTGAGTGAGTCTGCCGGCATTGCGCCCAGTATGGCGGCGACTTGTGCGCAGGCGGCGCGGACCGGCTGGGGTGCGACCGTCACTTCGTCATTCGCGACAGCCGGCTCCTCCGCCGGGAGGCCCTCGGCCTCTGACTGCTGCGGCGTGCTCCCGCCACAGCCGGTGAGGAAGGCCAGCAAGAAGAGTGCGGCCGCAGCTCGCTGCGTTGGGAAAAGGCGGATTGGCGCGAGACCTTCCGTTGCATGTCGTCGCATGGTGAACGTCTCCGGCCTAGTCATGGGTCCTCACGGCGAACCGTCACTGCACCGTCGCGGTCGATCGCGACGATGTCGTCCGATGCGAGCGTCGCGAAGTCGTGATTGCTGAGGGCCACGATGGGAATCGGCATCCCAAAGACCTCGTCGGCCACAATGGATGCCAACGCCACGAACGCGTCGACCCCTGTCGTGACGATCGCCGCCGGGGCCGTGCCAGCGCGGATGGCCTCGAGCAGGATGGCGGTGGTCGTGGACGAGCCGCGGGTGAGCGGAATTACCAAGATCTTGCCGACGGCACGCTTGCCGGCAAGGGGATGCCGGCGATCGATGATCTCCCCGGAGCGTGGGTCGTACCCACCCCAGAACGAGAGCGGCTCGCTTGCGGCGAGCACCGGCCCCAATGCGGTGCCCGGCACCAGCGGACGTCCGCGAAGGATCAGCGCCACAGCGTTTCGTCCCGTTCGACGCGACCACGGACTGCTGACTGCACGCAATCTGCGAGCGAGCCGAAGGTCACGGACGTTCCCAACAATCCGGGAGCATAGTAGGCGTATTTGGCAGAATTGGTCATGAGCAGTCTGACGTCCGGTGGCAGCATCGGCGACGCCAGGATGCAGGTGTCCACGGTGACCGTGCCGCCGAAACGCTCCAGGGCGTCGAGTGCACCGCTGGCCCTAGCCATCTCGGCCATCAGCCGGCTTGTCGTGACGAGAAAGCGCACGTCGGGGTGCTTCGCCCGGCCCTCGAGCAACGGGGCCAGCTGGCGGAACTCGGCCAGCGAGAAGTGCGGGCTGCCCAGGACGACCATGTCGAGGTCCGTGCTGTCCGCTGTGGTGAGTAGACGGCGCACCCGGCGGAGCCGCTCCAAGGAGATCTCGTGGGTCTCGCCCGGCGCGTGACCTTGGAACGCCTCCTCCATTGTGTGCGCCTCAGGCGTGATGCCCACCAGGTGAATGAGTGCCACCGCACCGGACGTCGCGGCGGCCGCGCAGAGAGCCTTGAGCTGGTCTTCGGAGGGCGACACCGTGAGCCCTTCCACGACAGGGATCCGATCGCGAGCCAATTCGCCCAGCAGATGGCCAAGCACGGGGAAGAAGCTGTCATCGCGTTGCAGTCCGGAGGGAACGCCTGTGAGGCGAACCAAGAAGTCTCCGGCGCGACATTCCGTGAGGTGGAGACCATGTGCTGGCACCCGTCCGGTAATGGCGCAGCAGATGTCGAGCAGATCCGGATAGCGCTCCGTGCGCGCACCGAGTACGGAGTTGGCGAAGGCGATCGCATTGGACTCTCCCCATGCGACTTGCTGGCCGAACGTGGGACGCCATTCCGTCTGGTACGGTGCGCACGTCCACGTCGGCTCGCACCCCATGGCGCGGTAGGCGACCATCTGCCGATGGGCCAGTCCCGCCCATTCCGCGGGCACCGCCCACTCCTGCCAATGATGCTCGTCGAGGCCGCTGACGTTGAGAGTGGCAGGCACCGCGACGCGGGCCCCCATCCCGGCCAACCGTTCGGCGAATTCGAGACCGGCCTCGCCGACGTAGATCGTGCTGTCGATATGCGCGGCCGAGATGTCCATCAGTGTAGGCGCATCGAGGACGGTGGCCATGCGTGTTACGATGGACATGGCGAGGCGGGCGGCCGGTCCATGATCGCCGGTGAGCATGGCCCGGTCGGTGTTGGACAGCGTAAGCGAGGTGCGTGGCCGCATCAGCGAGCGGCAGTGCCCCACGAACGAGTCACCGTCGCTTGGCAGACGTGCGGTGTTTGGCAGCGCCCGCCAATCGCTGCACCAGCTTGTGCGCCCACGTGTGGACGTTGAGCGTCGCTTCACGTTTGCGCAGTGCCTTCATCCGGGATTGCCGTTCCGCCATGGACATGGTGAGCGCCATGTGCAGTTTCTCTGCCGTGTCTTCGAGATTATACGGGTTGACGAGCAGGGCTTCGTCCATCGTTTCGGCGGCGCCGGCCATGTGCGACAAGATGAGCACGCCAGGATCCTTGACTTGGCAGGCGACGTATTCCTTGGCCACGAGGTTCATCCCATCGCGCAGTGGCGTGACGAGCGCCACATCCGCGTCGCGGTACAGCGCGCAAAGCCGTTCCGGGGACAACGAGCGATAGAGGTAGCGTATCGGAGTCCAAGTCTCGGAGCCGAAACGACCGTTGATCTCACCCACCAAACGGTCGATCACCCGTTTGAGATCGCGGTATTCGGAAACTTCCGACCGACTCGGTACCGCCACTTGCACGAGCGTGACGTTGTTGCGGTGTTGGGGGTGCGTATTGAGGAGCCGCGCAAACGCCTTCAGCCGCTCAGGAATGCCCTTCGTGTAGTCGAGCCGGTCGACGCCCAGCACGATATGCTCGTGTGGCCCGAGTCCCGAATCCGGCGCTGCCTGTGCCAGCGACTCATACCGCTCGAAGTCGATCCCCAAGGGGAGTGCCATGACTCGGATCTCGCGGCCGTCCAGGTGCACGATGCCCCGCCTGTGATCCACACGGCAGTTGAGCAAGTGGCGGGCACAGTCGAGAAAATTCCGGACATATCCGGCGACGTGGAAGCCGACCAGGTTTGCGCCGAGTACGCCGCGGAGCAGTGGGCGCGACCACGGCAAGACGCGAAACACGTCGTACGGTGGAAACGGGATGTGCAAGAAGAACCCGATCGGCGTCTGTTTTGAGCGTCGCCGCAGGATGTTGGGCACGAGCATGAGCTGATAGTCATTGATGAGCACCAAGTCCTTGGGCTGCACCTTTGACGCCGTGACTTGGGCGAACCGCTCGTTGACGCGTCGGTAGGCTTCCCAATCGCTCGTCTCGAAGGTCGAGCGTCCGGGCAGCGTGTGAAACAGCGGCCAGAGGGTTCCGTTCGAGAACCCGTTGTAGTACCCGCGGAGGTCGGCCTTGGAAATGGAAACCGCTTCGATCTCGTACGGATCCCCCGGACCGGTGAGCTTTTCGTCAGCGGCTAGGTCACGCCCCGGCCATCCAATCCAGATCCCTCGGCGCTGCCTCAGCAACGGATCGAAGGCCGCGACCAGCCCGCCGGTGGAGCGGATACGCTCGAGTCCGCGCGCTCCTCGCCGCAGGGTGATCGGTAGCCGATTGCTGACGGCGATGAGTGCAGGTTCTCGACGTGGCATGAGGAATCGACTGTAATCTACACGGAGTGCAGAGCCGTGTGGCGCGTGCTGCGCGCGGCGGACCTACAGTGATGCCGTCGCCGGCCGGCCATTCAGCGGGATGATGTCGAGATACCGGTGCCGCTCGGCCTCGCGCGTCGTGCCGCGAACGAAGCCGACCGGCTGCGCGAAATCCGGCCCGTCGAACACGAACGTGTGATACTCCCCGCGCTCGCCGCAGGGGTCGAGCCTCTCCACGCAGCTCAGCTCGGTGACCACATCCGCGTCGAACTCGCGTCCCAGGTATGGGACCGCCGGGTGGTCCAGATGCACGCTGATGATCAGCGCGCGATAGCCGCGCTCGACCACCTCCCAGGCGATCTCCACGGGCGGGTCACCCCACAACGGTTCGATGTGATCCAATCCGATGTCACGTACCCGTTCTTCGTACCAGCCGCGCACGTCCGCCAAATGCACGTTGCCAAAGATCACGCCATCAACGTCTCGCCGGCGCAGGTCGCGCAGCAGGTCGAGGAACGCGGTTTCGAAACGCTCGCCCGTCATCGGCGCGACGATGGGCTGGAGTCCGAGTGCGGCCGCCTGACTTTCGAGGAGCTGTCGCCGCAGGCCGTGAAACCGGACCCGTTCGCTGGGCGCGTCGTAGAGGGCGGTGAGAAAGCGGACCTCGAGACCGGTACGTCGAGCGCGATCGAGGGCGATCGTGGCGTCCTTGCCGCCGCTTGTCATGAGCGCGTACGCCATTGGGCAGAATGTACGGCTGGGCCCGGGTGCCGGAAGGGTTGACGGGTGCCCGACGGCCTGCGTCTTTCCCCATGGTGAGTGACATCAAGCAGCGCAAGCGAGCTGCCGCCTCGCAAGTGTGGCAGGAGGCGCGTGAGATCATCTGGACTCGCCGGCGGCGTCTTGCCCTCGGTGGGGTCATCATGATCTTCAATCGCGCGGCGGGGCTCGTCATCCCGGGCTCGTCCAAGTTCCTGATCGACAATGTCATTGGTCAGAATCGGGCGGAGTTGCTGTTCCCGCTCGCCGCGGTGGTCGGTGGCGCGGCGCTGGTGCAGTCCGGCACCTCCTTCGCGCTCTCGCAGGTGCTTGGGGTCATGGCCCAGCGCGCCATCACCGACATGCGCAAGAGCGTCCAGGCGCATGTCAGCCGACTGCCGGTCAGCTACTTCGACTCGACCAAAACCGGCGTCTTGATCTCGCGCATCATGACCGACGCCGAGGGCATCCGGAACCTCGTCGGGACGGGCCTCGTGCAGTTGACGGGTGGGTTCGTGACGGCCGCCATCGCGCTCACGGTGCTCTTCGTTCTCAACTGGGAACTCACCCTGATCATCCTGATCGTGTTGGGAACGTTCGCCGTTGCGATGACCACTGCTTTTAAGCGCCTGCGACCGCTGTTTCGTGAGCGCGGCAAGATCAACGCCGAAGTAACGGGGCGCTTGGGTGAGTCGTTGGGCGGCATTCGCGTGGTCAAGGCGTACGTGGCGGAACGAGCCGAGCACCTCGTATTCGCGCGGGGCGCGCATCGCCTGTTCCGGAACATCGCGAAATCGATCACGGGTATCGCGATGATCACGTCGTTCACGACGCTGATCATCGGTGCGGTGGCCGTGATCATGATCGTGGTCGGCGGTCGGGCCATCATGGCCGAGACGATGACGCTGGGCGACTTCATCATGTACCTCCTCTTCACCGGTCTGGTGGCGCGACCACTCATCGACATCTCCCAGATTGGGACGCAGATCTCCGAGGCGTTTGCGGGGTTGGATCGGATTCGCGAAGTCCGCCGCATGCTGACGGAGCAGGATGAGGATGCGTCGCGGGAACCGATGGAACGGGTCGACGGCGAGATCGTGTTCGAGGATGTGTCGTTCGAGTACGACGCGGACGTGCCCGTGCTCAAGGGTGTGTCCTTCCGCGCGGCACCTAGCACGACGACCGCGTTGGTCGGCTCGAGTGGATCCGGCAAGAGCACGCTCATCTCGTTGGTCATGGCGTTCAATGAGCCCAAGTCCGGCAAGATCTCTGTCGATGGCCGGGACCTCGCCACGATCCGGATGGGCGACTACCGGCGGATGCTCGGTGTGGTGCTGCAAGAGAATTTCTTGTTCGACGGGACGATCGCCGAGAACATTGCCTTCTCACGGCCGCATGCCACGCTGGACGAGATTCGCGAGGTGGCGCAGGTTGCCCACGCCTATGAGTTCATCGAGCAGTTCGAGCACGGATACGACACGATCGTGGGTGAGCGGGGTGTCAAGCTCTCCGGCGGACAGCGCCAACGGATCGCCATCGCGCGGGCGATCCTGGCCGATCCGCGCATCCTCATTCTCGACGAGGCCACGTCGAGTCTGGACAGTGACAGCGAGGCGATGATCCAAGACGGTCTGCGCACGCTGCGACGTGGCCGCACCACGTTCGTCATTGCCCATCGGTTGTCGACGATTCGGAGCGCCGACCAAATTCTCGTGTTGGAAGGTGGCGAGATCATCGAGCGGGGGAGCCATAGTCAATTGCTGGCCAAGCGCGGTCGGTATCGCCATCTCTACGACAAGCAGTACATGCTGGAACACGATCGCTTCATCAACCCGGGCGAGGATTTCACACCCGAGGTCGAGCGTCCCGTTCCCGAGAAGGCCGACTCGGCGGACGTCCCCAGAGATCTTTGAGTGGGCAGTGACCATCGGGCGATCGCAGATCCGATCCCAATTCCGCACGTGCTGACGAGAGGACCAGAGCCATGACCGACGCGCAGGCTGCCAACGGGACGGCCAAGTCGTCACCGCCTGTGATGTTTCGTTGGGCGGTGATGGTGATCATCTCGCTGGCGATGTTCGGCAACTATTACGTCTACGATTCCATCGCCCCCATCGCCGACATTCTCAAGGCCGATCTCGGTTTCAGCGACGAGAACATTGGGCAGCTCTACTCGTTCTACAGTATCGCCGCCGTCGTCGTGCTCTTGATCGGCGGCATCGTCATCGACCGATTCGGCACGGCCAAGTCCACGATTATTTTCGGTTCCATCTGTGCGGTCGCTGGCGTCTTGAACGCGATCTCCGCGGAGCTGACGGTCATGCTGGTGGCCCGCGTGCTGTTGGGGATTGGCTCGGAGCCGCTGATCGTCGCCATCACGACCGCGCTTGCCAAGTGGTTCAAAGGCAAGGAGCTGAGTTTCGCGTTCGGGCTCAATCTGACTATTGCCCGACTCGGCTCGGTCGCGGCCGACAACTCTCCGAGCTGGGCGGGCTTCGCGTATACCGGCTGGCAGATGCCGCTCGTCGTCGCAGCGGTGCTCGGGGCCCTTTGTGTGTTCTCGCCCATTGGGTATGCCGCATTCGAGCGGCATGCCGAGCGCCGGTACGAGCTCGGTGAAGCCGGAGAGACGGACAAGTTCGTGTGGGGCGACCTGTTCCGATTCGACCGGTCGTTTTGGCTCGTCGTTGCTCTGTGTGCCACGTTCTATTCGGCGATCCTCCCGTTCCGCAGTTTTGCGATCAAGTTCTTCATCGAGAATCATGGCATGACGCGCGAGGCCGCCGGGGCGATGAACAGCATGCTGCCGCTCGCCGCCATGGTGGCGACCCCGATCTTCGGGCTCTTGGCGGATCGCTTTGGCAAGCGCGCGCTCATGATGGCGGGGGCGTCGTTCCTCATCATGCCGGTCTATCTGATGATGGCCTACCACGTGACGCCACTCGGCGTACCGGTGGCCATGATGGGGGTGGCGTATTCGCTCATTCCGGCGGTCATGTGGCCGTCGGTGGCGTACATCGTGCCGCAGCAACGGCTGGGCACGGCCTACGCGGTCATGACGCTGGTGCAGCAGATCGGTGTGGCGGCGATGAACTGGATCATCGGTCGAACCAACGACGCCTATGGGGCAACCGCGGCCAATCCCGACGGCTACGTCGCGGGCATGTGGATCTTCTCGATCCTCGGGATTCTCGGCATCATCTTCGCGATCGCCCTGCGCCGAGTCGAGACCGGTCCGAAGGCCCACGGGCTGGAGACCATTACGACGAAGACGTCGAAAGCGGAGTAGGGGATCGCTAGGGTTAGCGACACAAAGATGGTTTAGCTCGTTCAGCAGCTGCCGTCTGTGCGCAGGCGCTCTGACGTCCCCCAATTGACGGTTACTTGACGCTGGCGCAGCTAAGTAATGGGGTACTCATCCGGGAGGCTCGTCCGTGGGGGGTGAGCTCGTCCAGCCCCGCCGCGCAAGAACGAGACGCGCCGCGCGCGTGGAGCCCCAACTGGCGTACCTAGCCGATGCCGACGCTTCAACCTGGTCGCTAGCATGTCCGGTGTGACCTTGGGAAGCTGGCCCGGTCCCCCTGGTCGTTATCACGCAATGGACGGCCTGCGGGGAAGCATGATGCTGCTGGGCGTGGCGCTCCATGCGGCCGTCGCCTACATGCGCACCCCCCTGGGCGAGTTGTGGGGCTTCAAGGACCAGCACACGCACTACGGCTTCGACGTGCTCGTCGCTGTGGTGCACACCTTTCGCATGCCGGTCTTCTTCGTCATGGCTGGGTTCTTTGCCGCGTTGTTGTTCTACCAGCGCGGAGCCCACCAGATGATTCGCAACCGCGCGCAGCGCGTGCTCGTACCGCTCGCGATCGGGTGGCTTGTGCTCTTCCCCCTCACGATTGCAGGGTTCGCATTTGCGAGGTTGGGGGGGGCAGCGAACGCCACGTCTGATGCCATCCGCTACGCCGCAAGCACGGCAATGCTTGAGCACCTTCAGCTCTTGCACCTCTGGTTCCTATTTGATCTGTTGGTGTACTACGGTGCGGCGCTGCTCGTATGCCGGTTGGTGCACCGGACGCCCGATGCCAGGCGCCGCAACGTCGCCGTTGGCTTCGGGTGGCTCCTGCAACGCTGGTACGCCCCACTACTCCTGGCCGTCCCAACCGTGCTGACACTGGCACCGATGCCGTCCGGCATGCTCGAAACGCCCGGGACATTTCTCCGACCGCCAGCAACGCTCGCGGCGCATGGAGTCTTCTTCACGTTCGGCTGGTTGCTCTATCTGCGACGGGATCTGTTGCAGAGCCTGACGAAGCACGCCTGGGGTCGCACGTTGGCGGGGTGCGCACTGTTTCCCCTGCACGGCCTAGCGGTCATCCGGCTCGCTGGGCAGGCTGACCAAACGCTGCGCGGCGTTGCGATCGTGAGCTTGGCCGTGATGATCTGGCTCTTCGTGTTCGGCCTGACAGGTCTGTTTGTACGGTACCTCGGCTCGCAGCGACCGCTCGGACGCTATGTGGCGGACGCGTCGTACTGGTTCTACCTCCTTCACCTGCCGTTGGTGGTCTGGGGCTCCGGTTTGTTGGCCGGCCGGCCCTGGCCGGCCGGCGTGAAGTACGCCGTGCTTCTCACGGCCGTGGTTGTGGTCTGCTGGGGGACCTACGATGTAGCGGTTCGCCCCACCATCGTTGGCGTCTTCCTGAATGGACGACGATATCCTCGGGGGCTACCTGCGCCCGCAACGTCCGAGATGCGACCTCTTGCAGGACCGGACGGCCGCGTATCGACGACGCCGGTGGAGCCCCACACGGGTTCCACGATATCAGTGCCTGGCAGGAGGTCGATCAATGTCCAGCGTTAAGTTCCTCCTGATTCACCCCGCGTCGGCTCGGGCACGAGCGCTTCGCGGGCGCCGCAGGCCGACCGACCGGATCTTCCAACAATCGGTTCTGCCGTGTCTCTATGTCGCAGCTGCCACGCCGCCTTGGGTGCACACGCACATCGTCGACGAGGACGTCGAGTCCATCGACTTCGAGGCAGATGTCGACCTGGTTGGTCTCTCGTTCATGACGCTGAGCGCGCCGCGAGCCTACGAAGTCGCCGACCGTTTTCGCAGGGAGCGAGGTATCCCGGTGATCATGGGTGGTTTCCATCCCACCGTGTGTCCCGAGGACGCGCTGTCCCACGCCGATGCGATCTGTGTCGGCGATGCGGAAAACAAGATGGCGCAGATCATGGTAGATCTTCGCGCGGGTCGGCTCCAGCGCATCTACGATGGCCCGCCGCCGGACCTGGCCGATCTCCCGTTGCCCAATCGCCGCCTCTTGAGCCGCTGGCGCCACGCCCCGATCGATACGATTCAAGCAACCCGAGGCTGCCCGTATCGGTGCACGTTCTGCTCCGTCACGGCGTTTCATAACCACACGTATCGCACGCGCCCCGTCGAGCAGGTTGTCGACGAGCTCCGCACCCTGCGGACTCGCGTCCTGTTCGTTGACGACAACCTGATTGTCGATCGGGATTACGCGATGGAGCTCTTCGCGGCCATTGCGCCGCTCAAGAAGCGGTGGTACAGCCAGTGTAGTACGAGCATCGCCGACGACGCCGAGCTGCTGCGCCGAGCGGCCGCCAGCGGGTGTCGGGGCCTGTTCGTCGGATTCGAGTCGTTGTCGGAGCCCAACCTGGATGCGTGGCGCAAGGGGTTCAATCGCCCGCGCACATATGCCCGCACTGTCAAGAAGCTCCACAACGCCGGTATCGCCGTCTTCGCGGGGATCGTGTTCGGCATGGACGACGACACACCGGCCGTCTTTCGACGCACCCTCGAGTTCCTCGATCAAGCGGAGCTGGATTTTGCCGCGGCGAACGTCCTCACGCCGTTTCCTGGAACCCCTCTGTACGACGAGATGGAGCGGGCCGGCCGCATCTTCGAGCGCGACTGGGCCAAGTACGATTTCAACCATGTCGTGTTCCACCCGCAGCATATGAGCGCAGCAACGCTGCAGCACGGTGCCTACTGGGTCCGTGCGCAGTTCTACGATCGCAAGCCCGTCGCGCGGCGCATCATGCGCTCGCTAGGGTACCTCGACCCCGGCACGGTGCTCCACGCGATCGTGCCCCTCAATGTGGGTTTCCGCTCACGCATGGGACGGAGCGGGACGATGCAGACCGGGCTCGAATATTGTCCCCCTCCGGCAGACCCGCACGACCGGTGGTCGCCCGTGTCGCAGGGCGTCGAGTGACGGGAGGAGTCCTCAGCCGGCTAGCCAGACTCCCGGCCACCCCGCTGGGGCGCCTGCGGCGCGCGCTGCGTGATCCGGTCCGTACGCAACACCGGCTCCTCCGCAAGCTGTTGCGGCGGGCCGAACACACGGACTGGGGTCGCACGCACGGCTTTGCGCCTGCCCTCCAAAGCGACGATGTGGTGCAGGCCTTCCAGGAGTACCAGGGTTTGAATAGCTACCATGCCGTTCGAGCGTACGTGGACCGCGCGCGTGCCGGTGAGGCGAATGTGCTGTGGCCCGGCCGCACGCGTCACTTCGGCATCTCGAGTGGCACGGTCTCGTCGGGTCAGTTGATTCCGGTGAGCCCCGCGATGCTCCGGGCGATGACGAGGAGCAGTCTCGTGCCCGGCTTGCAGTACGGGAGTGTCAGAAGCTTCGGGTATCTCGGAGGCAAGATCCTGAGCATCCCCGGTGGTGTCTCGGAGGATCCCGCGCGGCCGGGCGTCTGGGTGGGCGAAGTCAGCGGGCTGATGGCGGCTGCGGTGCCGAACGTAATGAGCCGGCGCTTCCAGGCCATACCGCGGCAGTTGATGCTCATGGAAGGGTGGGATGAGAAGCTGCAGCAGATCGCGACGCACACCGCACGACAGGACATCAGGGCGATCATTATGGTGCCGAGCTGGGCGCCGATGCTGTTCGATATGGTGTTGGGCTCTTCCCAGTCGGACGCCACCACGCACGCGGCCCGCGTGCGTGAGGTCTGGCCTGGACTACAGGTGTTCTTTTCAGGTGGTGTGGCCCTGCGGTCGTACCGGCCCATTCTCGAGCGGTACCTAGGCTCCGATGTCGATCTCATCGAGTCGTATTCCGCATCCGAAGGCTTCTTCGCCTTTCAGGATGACGTCGACGCGTGCGACCTCCTGCTGCACGTCGACAGCGGCGTGTTCTACGAATTCGTGCGAATCGAGGAGGTGGACCGTGATCGTCCTGCGCGCCACACGGTGGCCGACGTCGAGCCCGGCGTGGACTACGCGCTGTTCGTCTCGACGTGCAGCGGACTCTGGGCATACGAGGTCCAGGATGTGGTCCGCTTCACCTCAACGAGTCCACTGCGCCTCAGGGTCGTGGGCCGCACGGGTGCGATCCTCGACGAGTTCGGTGAGGCTCTTCATGCCGAAGAGGTAGAGCTGGCCCTCGCGCATGCTGCGCGTCTCACCGGCGCGCGCTGTCTGCACCATCATGTCACGTACGCGCCAACGACCGGCGCTGTCACGCAACACGAGTGGCTCCTGGAGTTTGCCGTTGCGCCCGACGACCTCGGGGCATTCACGGCGGCGTTAGACGGGTATCTCCAAGAGCACAACCGACATTACCTGATTCGGCGCGAGCCGGGCGTGCTGGCCCCACCGGCCGTGACGGTGTTGCCGAGCGGAGCGTGCGTGACCTATCTGCGGCGCCATCGGACTCGGATGAGCGCGCAAACGAAGCTGCCGTCGGTGAGCCCGGACCGCGACGTGGCGACGGGATTGCGTGAAGCGGCCGGCTCCCTCGTAGTGGAGAGCGGCCTGCAGTGACGGTCGTACGCCGAATGACGGATCTCATCGAGCGGTTCGCGCGCTGGATTGTCCTGCTCGCGGTGATCGGCACGGTGACGGCAGGCCTGGCCGCGCGAGGGTTGCGCATTGAGCACGCGCAGGAGAAGTACGAGCCGTCGGCGGACGATCCCGTCGTTCGCTCGGTCGAGCAGTTCCGGTCCCGTTTCGGTGCTCGCACCTTGCTCGTCGCCGGGTTGGAGTTCGCCCAGCCGATTGGGGTCGAGGAGCTTCAGACCATCCAACGAACGGCGGACCGGCTCCGCACCCTGCCGTGGGTGGCCAATGTGCTCAGCGTGGCCGACGTTCGTCGCATTGCTTGGGGTCGAGAGGGACCTCGGGCGGAACGGGTCGTCGCAGCCGACGCGGCCGACACCACTGATATCGAGCAGCTACGACAACTCGTCGCTGGTACGCCGATCTATCAGCGGGGATTCCTGTCGTCCGACTGGCGCATGGCTGCGCTCGCAGTGGAGCTGGAACGGGAGGAGGGTGCTGGGCGGGAGGCACGCCAGGCGGAGCACGCGTTGCAGATTGAGCACCTGCTTCGAGACATGTCGGACGGGCGGTACGATGTGCATTTGACCGGCATGCCGCTGCTCAATCGTGCGCTCCAGGAGAGCGCCCGTCACGATGTGCGGTTGTTCGGAGCGCTCACCGCGGTGTTCGTCGGAGGAATTCTGCTGCTGTTGTTTCGGCAGTGGCGGCCGATGGTGCTAGCCACCGGAGTAGCGGCGATCGCGCTCACGTGGACCATCGGTGTGCTGGCAGCGACCGGGACGCCGATGTCGGCATCGCTCACGATGCTGGTGCCACTGATTCTGGTCCTGAGCGTGGCATTCTCGGTGCACTACCTCACGCATTTCTACGGGAAGGGAGTGCTCGACGCTCCGCGGGATCGGTTCCGCGCGATGATGCAGGTGGTGTTTCCTCCGAGCATCCTGACCGGTTTGACGACCGCGGCCGGATTCCTGGCGCTCGCCTCCAGCAGGCTCGCGAGCGTACGGGAAACCGGCTTGTTCATCGCGGCTGGTGTGCTGCTGAGCATGCTCGCTGCGAGTGTGCTCTTACCGACGGTGCTTAGCCTGCCGCGCATGGGTTCTCCCGGTACGGGTCAGATGTCCAGGCTCCCCGGCAGGATGACGCGCGCGATGACGGATGTCGTGAAGCACCGTGCTAGCCTCATCGTTGTGAGCGCAGCTGCTCTCACCGTTCTCGGAGCGACCGGTGCCGCGCGCTTGCGATTCGACGCCAATCCGCTGCGCTTTTTCTCACGCGACGAGCCGTTTCGCCGATCGACGGAAGTCATCGATAGTCGGTTGGGCGGAAGTCTGCCGCTCGAGATCGTCGTGCAAAGACCTCGAGACAGTCTGGCGGGCCTCGTCCCGGCGATCCTGCAGGTACAGCACGAGCTGCGAGCGATTCCCGAGTTCGGCTTTGTCGGCTCGGCGGCAGACTTCTTGGAGATGGCCGAAGCGGCGCGCCCCCGCATCATGCCTCGCATCTACGACGCAGCGGCGGGGCGCTTCCCCGCCCGCGTGTGGAGCCGGATGGCTGCGGAGCCTGGCTTGCAGGGATACGTGGCTGAGGATTCGGCGACGCTGTGGCTTCGTATTACGAGTCGGGTCCGGATTAGCGACTCCGACGCGCTCCGGCGTCTGGTGCAACGCGTGGAGAGTGTGCTGAAGAAAGAGTCGCTCGCGCAGGCGTCGGTGACTGGGCTCGTACCCCTGCTGCTCCGCACGCAGGAGTACATGGTCCAAAGTCAGATCTCCAGTTTCTTGCTCGCCTTCACCGTCATTCTCTTACTGGTGTTCCCGTTCGTGCGAGATTGGCGTGCCGGCACGATCGCCGTGCTCGCCAATGTGGTTCCCCTGGTCATCGTGCTGGGCGTGATGGGATGGCTCGGTATCCCAATGGATATTGCCTCGATCATGATCGCCAGCATCGCACTTGGCATTATTGTCGACGATACGATCCACTTTCTGTACCGCTACCGCACGTGTCGCGCCGAGGGGTTGGGCACTTTTGCTGCCGTCGAGCAGACGTATAACGTGGTCGGCATTCCGATTGTCGTGACGTCGATCGTTCTCATTGGGGGGTTCCTGATCCTCACGGCGTCAGTGTTCCAGCCCACGAGCACGTTCGGTCTGCTCGCGGCAGTGACGATTGCGGCCGCGTTCGTTGCCGACTTGCTCCTCATGCCAGCGCTGCTCCTCGCCCTTCACGGGGAATCGCGCCCACGGGAGCCGGCGAGGACAGGGGGTCACCTGGCGTGAGTGACCTGCGAGCACGTGTCTCTCGAGCCATGGTATTCTTGAGGGCTCGAGTAGTAGCATTCAAGCGAAGCCGACTGGGTGCGCGCAGCTTCCAGGTGGTGCGCGTCCTCTTCGTTCTCGCGGTGCTCGCGTGGTTGGGGTATCGGCTCTCCAGCATCGGATGGCAGGAAGTCTGGGTCTCCCGCCCGCGAACGCCCTGGTTCTACGTGACGTGGGTTGGATTGTACCTGCAGCTCCCCCTGGTCGAAGCGCTGATCTTCCGGTCCGTCTGGGGTCTCCCGATACGCGAGAGCCTGCTGCCGCTGTTACACAAGCGCACCTTGAACCAGGACGTCGTCAGTGGGCTCGGGGAGGCATCCTTCTTCATGTGGGTCCGGCGCGACGGGAGTCTGTCCGACGGTGAGATCGCCGGCACGCTGAAGGACAATCTCATCGCCTCGTCCCTGGCGTCGTGGACCTCGATTGTACTCCTCTTCCTGCTCACCGGCCCACTCCTGTTGACCACGCTCCTCGCCGACAGTGGTCCGTTGTACGTGGTGGGTGGTGGTCTCCTCACCATTCTCGTAATCGTGCTCGGGATGCACTTCAGGAGACGAATCCTCACGCTCGAACCGCGAACTGTCCTAACCGTCACGCTGGTTCACTTCGGACGCTTCGTCCTGTTCGTCTACCTACTGCAGGTCATCCAGTGGTGGGTGGTCGAGCCCGATGCCCCGCTCCGGCTCTGGGCGGCGATGTTGGTCGTCGCGACGGTGGTCAGTAGGGTCCCGTTCATTCCCGCCAAGGATCTGGTGGGCATCGGTGCCATTCTCGGAGTGCTGGTGCTGCCGGAAGCCTTCGAGGCGACGATTGCGGCGATGTTGCTCATGCGTACGGTGCTCGACAAGGTCACCAATTTGGTGGTGGCCGTCATCCACTTCGCACTCGACCGAGGAAGCCGTTCACCTGCCTCGCTACCTGCTGACGACGCGATGACTACGAGGTCACGCGCGACACCGTGAGCATCGCACGCGTCGTCTACAGTGCTTTGTGGAACAAACGGTAGGTCTTGAGCGGTCGCCCGCCGAACGCGTCGATCACGCGCCGGATGCGCTCGTTCGTCACCTGCACTAAGGACAGCTCGGCCCTCTCGATGCCCAGGTCGCGCGCGGCCATCGCCGTGCGGTGGGCGAGCAACACCGCGATCCCGCGCCCGGCGAACTCGGGCAGCACGCCGAGCAGAATGAATCGAGCGGACTGGATGCGCGGAATCGCTCGCGCGAGGCGCAGCCATCCAAACGGCCACAGGCGCCCCCCGATAGTCGCTAGTGCCTCGTTGACGTCGGGAAGGGCAAGCGCAAAGCCGACCATCCGTCCGTCGACCTCGGCGAACACAGCTAGCTCAGGACGATAGAACTTGCGGAATTGGCTGGCGCGGCTCAGGTACTCGTGCCAACTGAGTGGCACGAATCCCCACACGTCGGCGAACGATCGATTGTAGACGTCGAGCAGCGTTCGCCCCTCATCGATCCAGTGTCTGGGATCAGAGTGGCGCAGGCGCACGCCTCCGGGTGCAGTGCCCCGGGCAAGCCGCTGGACAATCCGCTGCGCCGCCGGGGATGTCGAACGCTCGAGATCCCAGCTGAACGACTGGTAGTCGGTCCAACATGCGTAGCCGGCATCGGTGAGCAGCCCCTCGTACCAGGGTGGGTTGTAGGGTGAGAGCAGCATGGACCTGGACTCAAAGCCCTCGACCAGTAGACCGACTTCGTCGTGCATGGTCAGATTCACGGGACCGAACACACCAGTCCGTCCCTGCGTCCGCAGCGCCGACTCGGCGGTTTCGAGAAGGGCGGAAGCCACGCGTGTGTCGTCGACGGACTCGAAGAAGCCGAAGAACCCCGAATGCGGTTCCCATCGCGTCGCGAAGTCGCTGTCGACAACTGCGGCGATCCGGCCCACGATGGAGCGGTCTTGGCGTGCGATGAACCGCTCCACCCATCGCGATCCGAGCGACGGGTTGTGCCGCGCCGACCAGCGACTGCGTTCCGTCTGCCGCAAGGGAGGAACCCAACATGGATCGCCGCGATACAGTGCGTGGGGCAAATCGCAGAACGTGCGGTGCTCTGATGCGGAACGCACCCGAGTGACGGCGATATCCCCAGTGGGCATGCGGCGCAGGTTAGGCCAGGTCAAACTCGGTGTCAAACCCCTGCCCCTTGCCCGGATTCGACGTCGACGGTATGTGGGAGAGAGTCGGTTAGCCTACACGCACTGACCGAATTCCTGTGGGATGAGGTGCGTGTTGCCCGCAGCAATCCTTTGTGGCTCAAGCACTTGACGGTTTCTTGCCTCGAGTGCGCGAAGTTCTCTCGTGAGGGGCGGCAATGCGCGGTGGTGTCGTGCGGCTCGTTGACCCAGGCGACACCGTACTCGCGTGCGCGGTCTGCAGAACGGGGTAACGGAGGCCCATGTGCATTCGGCGATGAACATCCTATTGGTCGGCCCGACGGCACTTGATTCTCAGGGTACGCCGATCAAGCAGCGCCGGCTGCATTTGCCGGGGCTCACGCTTCCCATGCTCGCGGCCGTCACGCCAGGGGATGCGCGGATCCAGCTCGTCAGCGAGACTGTCGAGGATATCCCGTTCGACGGCGACTGGGACCTCGTCGGGCTGACCGGCATGGGCTCGGGCATCGTGCGCGCCTGGCAGATCGCTGACGCGTTCCGCGAGCGGGGACGGACCGTCGTCATCGGCGGGATTGCGGCCAGCCTGGGCCAGTTAGAATGGTCGCTGTCGCATGCCGACGCAGTGGTGGTCGGCGAGGCGGAGGAACTTTGGCCGCAGGTGGTGGCAGATGCCGCCGCCGGCCGGCTGCAGCAGGTCTATCGGATGCAGCGTCCGCCGTTCATCGACACGCTGCCCGAACCGCGCTACGACCTGATGAACCCGTGGAAGCACGGTCTGTGGCGGCCGGTTCAGGCGACGCGCGGCTGCCCGTTCCCGTGCACATTTTGCTCAGTCACCGCGTTCCATGAATCGCGATACCGCAAACGTCCAGTAGACCAGGTCGTTCGCGACGTGCGGGCCGCTCGACGTCACGGAAGCCGGTATATCGCGTTCATCGATGACAACATCGCGGTCGATTGGGATTATTGCGCCGAGCTGTGGGAGGCGCTCATTCGGGAGCGGATCATCTGGATGAGCCAGAGCAGTCTCCATATCGCCGAGCGGCCAGACATGTTGCGTCTCGCCCATCGTGGCGGCTGCCGGCTCCTCTCGTTTGGGGTGGAGTCGACCGGGGAAGACAGCCTGGCCGGTATCGAGAAGCGCTTCAACCGGCCCGGCCAGTACGCGGAGGCGGTGCGGACGATACGCCGCCACGGCATCGATGTCTCGACGGAAATGATCATCGGCCTGGACGGCGACGATCGGTCGGTGTTCGAGCGGACCTTCAGGTTTCTCATAGAGAACGCGATCTCTGTGCCCCGCGTGCACATCTTGACCCCGGTGCCGGGAACGCCGTTGTACGACGAGATGGAGCAGGACGGAAGGTTGCTGACGCAGGACTTCGGCCGCTTCACGGGGGGCTACGTCACCTTCCGTCCAAAGCGACTGTCCGTAGAGGAACTACAGGTAGGCTACTGGAATCTGTATCGAAAGCTGTTTAGCTGGCGGTCAATCCTGCGTCGAGCGGGACACAATCGAGCTTCGCTCGGTCCGTACATGCGAGCGGTCGTGTGGGCAGTGAATCTGCATTATCGCAACCACATCCACCGACGCATCACGCCGGGTATCGTCTAGTGTCTGGAGGCACCATGCGCGTGTTGTTGGTTCGTCCTCCCGTTCCGCCGCACACGATCGGGCTCAAGCATGTGATGGTCTGCGAGCCGCTCGAGCTCGAGTACGTGGCCGCCGGGCTCGATGGTCACGAAGTCAACATATTCGACGGCCTCCTCGAGGGTGGCTTGGAGCACCGGATTCGGGCGTTTCGACCGGACGTGGTCGGCACGAGCGCGTACATCACCGGCGTGAACGAGGCCATCAAAGTGTGCCGTTCGGCCAAGCGGTGGAACCGGGCATGTCGCACCGTGGTGGGGGGTGTCCATGCGGCCTGCGCGCCGGAGGATTTCGTGGACGCTGCCGTGGACTGCGTGGCACTGGGTGACGGCACGACGCTCATGCCGGAGTTGATGGAGGCCTTTGCCGGGAGGTGCGCGCTCGACGAAGTGCCGGGTTTGGCTGTCCCGCGGGGTGATGGTCTCCTCTTCACGAAGGAACGTACGTACATGCCAGACCCGGACCTGCTCCCGCTGCCGAGGCGTGACCTCGTGGCGCATCTCCAGCATCGCTACTACTACCTGTTCCACCAGCCGGTCGCCACCGTGAAGACGACATGGGGCTGCTGGTACAAGTGCAACTTCTGCTTCACTTGGCAGATTACCGGCGGGGTACCGTACTCCCGCAGCCCCGAGTCGATCGCTCAGGAGTTGGCGCAGATCGAGGCGCGGGATGTTTACATCGTGGACGACATCTTTCTCATCAACCGCTCGCGTCTGGCGCAGCTCGCCGAGCTCCTCCGTCAGCGAGGCATCCGCAAGAACTACCTCGTGTACGCCCGTGCTGACTTCATCGCCGAGAACGAAGACGTTATCGCTGAGTGGGCCCGGCTGGGGTTGCGCGCCGTATTCATTGGGTTGGAGGCGACCACGGATCCTGAACTTGACGCGATGAACAAGCAGTGCACGGTCGACTGGAACCGTGAGGCGATCGCGGTGCTGCGACGCCACGGGGTCGACACGTACGGATCGCTTATTACCCAGCCGGATTACGAGGCGGAGGATTGGGCCAGGCTCAAGCGATTCATCGACGAGACCGGCCTTTACTACCTGAATGTGTCACCACTCACCCCACTTCCGGGGACGGAGATCTGGGACACGTACAAAGACAAAACGGTGATTGACCGGCAGGCGCACGGGCTGTGGGACCTGTCGCACGTTCTTCTCCCCACCCGGCAGCCGCTCAAGTCGTATTATCGGTCCCTGCTGAGTGTGTATCTCCACTCGTGTCTGGACCCACGCAGGGCAAACCGCTTGTCCCTCAGAACGGCCCCGCCGATCTTCTCGCGCAAGTTCCTGCGACTGTGGCTCGGGGGTCTGCGGGTGGCGATGCAGTTCCTGGTTGCCCATCGCCATCACACCGGGCGCGAGCTGGCCAGGGCGCGCGACCGCGGCGAGCCAGTCGCTGGGCTGCACGACGCGCCGCGGACGGACGCATTGCCGCGCCAAACGTTCGCTCCAGTGGAAGGACGGGTGCCTTCATGACGCTTCCCCGATCGAAATTCGAAGAGCCAGTGCTCGGACGGCTCCGCGATCCGTTCGGCGGGCTCTTCGCGGATCAGCAAGTACCGCCACGTGAGTCTCTGGTAGATACGCCGTCCGCGCGAGCGTGGTTCGAGCTCCTGCGGTGGGGCTATGAGAACGACCTCTACACTTATCAGCCGCCGCTCGAGGGCCGCTCCGGCGTGCGGGTGCGCGTGGACGGCGAGTGGCTGCTGATGCTGTCCTCATATGACTACCTCGGCTTCATCGGACACCCCCGGATCACCCAGGCCGCTGTCGCGGCGGTCCGCGAATACGGGACCGGTACGGGAGGCGTACGGCTCCTGACGGGCACGACCGACTTGCACCTGGAACTCGAGCGCGAGCTCGCAAATTTCAAGGGTACCGAGGCGGCCATTACGTTCAGCACGGGGTACGGCGCCAACCTCGCGGTCATTCCGGCGCTGATCGGGCCGCGCGATCGCGTCCTCGTAGATGCGAAGGCGCACCGTAGCATCATCGACGCTTGCCGGCTGTCGAGAGCCTCGGTCCATCGTTTCGAGCACAATGACATGACCGCACTCGAGAAGCTCCTGAGCGCTCAGCCGGGCGGACGGACTTTGGTCGTGGTGGAGGGCATATATTCAATGGACGGCGACACGACCCCGCTTCCAGCGGTGGTCGCGTTGAAAGAGCGGTATGGTG
>JAOTWK010000425.1 GCA_029862935.1 Gemmatimonadota bacterium
ACGGTGATCGAGCTGACGGACGCGTGGCGGGACTTGGTGATTCCTCTGTCGGCACTGCGGCTCACCCGGCTGGCCGTGTTGCCACGGCCCTATCCCCAGTTCCTTCCGTATCTTCGGGAGAGTGCTCCCGCTGGCGCCGCGCCGCGAATCGCCGAGCTGGACGGACTCCAGTTTTCCGTGGGAGCGGATCTGTTGCGGGAAGTCGGGATCATGGGAGCGCACGGTTTCGAGATCGAGCGTGTGGTGCTCGAACCCGTCGGTCAGTGACTCGACGCCAATCGTGGGACGAGGACGCCGACATGCGCACGCCTAGCGCGGCCGCCCAGCGGTGGGTCCCGGCCCCCGGCTCAGTGGACGGCGCAAGGTGTACCCGGTGGCCCTCCCGGCGAACTGCAGCGGGCAAGCGGACCCACCGCTGGGCTCATGCGGAGTTTCGGTGACATGAAGAGACGCGACTTCGTCAAACACACGGCCATAGCGGGTGCCGCGCTGGCGATCCACCCCACTCCGGCCCAACCCGCACCGACGCGCCCCCGTTTGAGCCCGTCCCGCGTGGATTTCAATCCGGGGTGGCGGTTCCTCCTGGGCGATGCCGATGGTGCGCAGCGCAGCGCGGTCGACGACGGCGCATGGAGCGGCGCGACGCTCCCCCACACGGCCCGCGTAGAGAGCCTCGTGACGGGGGAGCCGGGAAGCGACACCTACCAGTGGCAGGGAATCTGTTGGTACCGCAAGCGCTTTGTGGTGAGCCAGGAAACCGGGGGCCGCAAAGTGTTTCTCACGTTCGATGGCGCGATGAACGTGGCCGACGTGTGGCTCAACGGGGAGCCCCTGGGTCGGCACCTGGGCGGCTGGTTGCCGTTCGGCTTCGATATCACGAGCCGCGTCGTGGTGGGTGGGGAGAACGTCATCGCCGTTCGCCTGGACAACCGAGACAACCCCGTGACCGGTCCGAAGCCGCTTTCACAACTCGATTTCAACCCGTATCACGGCATCTACCGAAACGTCCACCTGATCATCAAGGACGCGCTCCACATCACCGACCCCATCCTGGCGGACAAACCTGCCAGCGGCGGTGTCTTCGTCACCTATCCCGACGTGTCCCCCGAGGCGGCCACTGTGCGGGTGCAGGTTCACGTGCGGAACGACGGTTTGGGTGCCCGCGAGTTCGGGGTCCGGGCGCTGCTTCTGGACGGGGCACGGCAGCTCGCGGCCGACGCGCTGTCCGATCCTGTGCGCCTGGACGCCGGTGCAGACCGGGAGGTGATCCAGGACCTTCGGGTGCGCACGCCGGCACTCTGGAGCCCGCAGCGGCCGGCGCTGCACACCCTGCACACCGAGATCGTCGAAGACGGCGTGATCGTCGACGAGGAGGCCACGCGCATCGGGATCCGGCGCATCGAGATCTCGGCGGGCGGCTTCCGGATCAACGGCGAGCGGATGTTTCTCAGGGGAACCAACCGGCACCAGGAGTACCCCCATGTGGGGTACGCGCTCTCCGATGCGGCTCAGTACCGCGACGCCAGGAAGATCAAGGAGGCCGGGTTCGACTACGTCCGGCTGTCGCACTACGCGCACGCCCCCGCGTTCATGGACGCCTGCGACGAGTTCGGCCTCGTGGTCATGGACTGCATTCCCGGCTGGCAGTTCTTCAATCGAGACGATCCCACCTTCACCGAGATCCAGTACGACAACTGCCGCCGCCTCCTGCGGAGGAACCGCAACCACCCCTGTGTCATTCTGTGGGAGGTCTCGCTCAACGAGACCGACATGCCCGATGAGTTCATCCGCACCACGCACGCGATCGCCCACGAGGAATACCCGGGTGACCAGTGCTACACGTGCGGCTGGACCAGGGGCTACGACGTGTTCATCCAGGCCCGGCAACACGGTGGCTGCCGTGACGTCACCGATCGCCCCTGTGTGATCAGCGAGTACGGCGACTGGGAGTACTACGCCCAGAACGCCGGGCTCCAGCAGGACGCGTGGGCCAACCTCGCACCGGACGAGGCCAACAGCCGGCAGCTGCGCTGGCACGGCGAGGCCGCGCTCCTGCAGCAGGCGACCAACTTTCAGGAAGCCCACAACGACAACCTGAAGACGATCGCCTTTGCCGACGGCCTCTGGGTGATGTTCGACTACAACCGGGGTTACGCGCCGGACATCGAGTCCTCAGGGTGCATGGATCTGTTCCGGATCCCGAAGCTCTCGTACGCGTTCTTCCGGAGCCAGCGCCAGGCGGCATCCGGTCCCATGGTGTTCATCGCAAGCCATTGGACGCCCGCCTCGAGCCCGACCGTGCGCGTGTTCAGCAACTGCGACGAGGTCGTGCTCCGGCTCGACGGACAACTCGTGGAGCGGCGACGGCCCGACACGGACCGGATCTCGACACACCTCGCGCATCCGCCATTCACGTTCGCCCTCGGCCGGTTCCGCCCGGGGACGTTGGAGGCAGTCGGGTACATCGGTGGGCGGGAAGCGTCTCGGCACATGGTCCGGACCCCGGGAGCCGTAGCGCGTATGGACCTGTGGCTGGACGAGGGTGAGCGTCCGTTTGCCATGGACGGCAAGGACGTCGCGTTCCTGCACGCGGAGCTCCGGGATGTGTTCGGGACCACAGTTCCGGACGTGTGGGAGAACGTCTTCTTCGGTGCCACCGGGCACGTGACGCTGGTGGGTGCCAATCCGTTCTCGTCCGAGGCGGGCATCGCCAGCGTTCTGGTGCAGGCGGAGGCCCGGAGGCCACGTGGTGCGGTCTACGCCCTGTGTGTGGTTCGGGACAGTGAGCGCGTTCGTGTGTTGAGCGATGCCATGTCCGTGGGTGGCGATGTGGAGCCGTACGAGGTCCGCGTGACCACCGACGGGAGCGAGGTCGGAGCCGGAGCGGATCGGTATCAAGCGCCGTTCGTTGCCCCGGGACGGGTGCGCGCGGCGCTCTTTGTAGCCGGCAGCCGCCTCGTCACCGCCGATACCGACGCACCGAAGTTCAGGATCGCCGGGAGCACGGCACCGGCGTAGCCTCGCAGGGAAACCAGCGCGGCCGGGCCGGGCGACCACTCGCGGCGGACCTACGGCGGATGCATTCTTGCATCCGTGCGTCTGAGCATCAGGCGGCACTCACTTGCGACAGTTGACGGGACTTGCCACGATTGACGAAGCCCGCGGTCGGTCCGTTTGACGTGGACTACTTCACGCCGGCCGCGAGCACACATCAACACCGAGGTGATCGTGACGAACGACAACGCGGAACAGGCCGTTCTCGACCAGGAGCGCCGCTCCCTTGACGAATGGGCAAAGGGAAACCCGATCGGGTTCGCCAAGAACGATGCGGAAGACGCTACGTACTTCGACGACGTCGGTGCCCACCGGCTGCTCGACGGGCATACCGCGATGCGCACGTACATGGCTTCACTGCAGGGGAATATCCCACCGCACGAGTACGATCTTGTGGATCCCAAGGTCCAGCTGTTGGGTGATGTGGCGGTCCTGACGCTGCGTTACGAGCCGAGGATGCCCAACGGCGACCCGCTTCCCCCCTGGAAAGCCACCTCGGTGTACCACCGGAGAAACGGAAAATGGCGGCGGGTCCATGCGCACTGGTCCATGGTGAAGGACTCCTGACGGAATGAGCCTCGTTGAGCGGCTTCGGGCGGCGCTCGCAGGCCGGTACCGCATCGAGCGCGAATT
>JAOTWK010000243.1 GCA_029862935.1 Gemmatimonadota bacterium
GGTCCACCCGCGGCTACTCGGTACGGCAATTTGATTTCCCCGTTCTCGACATCCCGCGGTTCACGGCGGACGACGTGCTCGACGTGTATGATCGGCAGATCACGCGCCGCACCCGTGTGCTGGTCTTCCCGCATATCGACAACATCGTGGGGCTGCGCTACCCCATGCGCGAGCTCGCGGCCCTGGCTCATGCAAAGGGGGTCGAGTTCGTCGCGGCCGACGGTGCGCAGGCGCTCGGAATGGTTCCGCTCGACGTGGAAGACTCAGGTGTCGATTTCTACGCTGCGAGTCCGCACAAGTGGTTGCAGGCGCCAAAAGGGCTGGGACTGCTCTACGTGCGGCGGGCCGCGCGGGATGTGTTGCGCTCCATGTGGGTCACCTGGGGGCAGGAGCGGTGGGCGGGCACCGTACGGGTGTTCGAGGACTACGGTACCCGAAACCTCCCGGAGGTCATTGCCTTGGGTGATGCCATGGACTTTCAGGAACGCCTGGGAACACAGAACAAGGAAATGCGGTACCGAGAGCTGTGGGAAGCGGCACGCACGTTTGTAGAGCGGACACCTGGGCTGGTGTGGCGCTCACCCACCACGTGGCCGCTTTCCGCGTCCTTGTATGCCGTCGAAGTGGAAGGCCAAAGCAGCGGGGAGGTGTTTCAGGCGCTGTACCGCGACATGGGGGCCGTATTCCGAGCCTTCCGCACGCAGGGCCTCAACACGGCGCGTATTTCACCAAATGTGTTCAACTCCGAAACCGAGCTCGAGCGACTGTTCAACGCGATGGCGGCGCAGGCTGACTAAGTTAGGCGATGCCGGTTTCAATGAATTCCGAAACGAGGGTAGGGGGACAATGATGAGGCTGACGGTGATGAGATCGATGGTTACTCGCACGGCGATAGCCTGCGGGTTTGCGCTGACACTCGGGCTGGCGCCTGCGCTTCGGGCACAGGATGCGGCGCCGTTGACGCTGGACCGCCTGTTCGTCGCTGGCGAATTCTTCGGACGCGGCGTCGGCCAGGTCCGATGGCTCGAGGAGGGCGGGTACACGACCCTCGAGCGGTCCGAGGCGGTGCGTGGTGGACGTGACATCGTACGGCACGATCCTGCGACGGGTGGGCAGGAAGTCATGGTATCGGCATCACTCTTGGTGCCTGCAGGTGCCGAGCGCCCGTTGCCGGTTCAGGGCTATAGCTGGTCCGAGGACGGCACCAAGCTCCTCGTCTTTACCAACACGCGCCGCGTGTGGCGGTCCAATACCCGGGGTGACTACTGGGTCCTGGACCTCGGGACAAAGCGGCTGCGGCAACTGGGTGTGGATCGTCCGGAATCGTCGTTGATGTACGCCAAGTTCTCGCCTGATGGCTCGCGGGTCGGCTATGTGAGTGACAACGACTTGTTCGTCGAGGACGTCGCGTCCGGAACGGTGACTCGGCTCACTTCCGACGGATCGCGTACGATTCTGAATGGGCGCTTCGACTGGGTTTACGAGGAGGAGTTCTTCCTGGGCTCGCGCGCCGGTGCAGACGGGTGGCGTTGGAGTCCGGATGGTACCCGAATAGCCTATTGGCAGTTGGACGCGAGCGGTGTCCGCGAATTCCTCATGATCAATAACACCGACTCGCTCTATTCCTACGTGATCCCGGTGCAGTATCCCAAGGCCGGTACCACCAACTCGGCGGGACGCATGGGAGTCGTGCCGGCTGCCGGCGGGGCTACAACGTGGATGAAGATCGATCACGATCCCCGCAACAACTACATCGCGCGCATGGAGTTCGCGGCCAACTCGGACGAAATCGTGATGCAGCACTTGAACCGATTGCAGAACACGCTGCAGGTCATGCTCGGCAACACGAAGACGGGCGTGGTGAAGACCGTCGTCACGGAACGGGATACGGCATGGGTCGATGCGGTGGACGATTTGTTCTGGCTCGATGATGGTGCGCGGTTCACGTGGGTGAGCGAACGCGACGGTTGGAGGCGGCTCTACATGGTGAACCGTGACGGCAGTGGGATGAAGCCGATCACGCCGCCGGCCGCGGACATGATCAGTCTTCAGGTGCTGGATGAGGACGGCGGGTGGGTGTACTACATGGCGTCGCCGGACGATCCGACCCGCCGCTATCTGTGGCGTGCGCCGCTGGATGGATCCATGCGTGCCGAACGCGTCTCACCGGCCGATCAGCGCGGGACGCATGGCTACAACATGTCGCCGGATGCCAAGTGGGCGTTTCACACATTCTCGACATTCGACACCCCACCAGTCGCGTCGTTGGTCGAGCTGCCGAGCCACCGAGTGGCGCGAGTGATGGCTGACAACGCCGAGCTGGCTGACAAGGTCGCCGCAATGAAGCAAAGGCCCACCGAGTTCTTCCGGGTGGACATCGGGGATGGGATCGAGCTGGACATGTGGATGATGAAGCCGAACGACTTCGACCCGTCAAAGAAGTACCCGGCGTTGCTCTACGTGTACGGGGGGCCGTGGGGGACGACGGTGGTGGACAGGTGGGGTGGGATCCAGACGCTGTGGTACCAGTATCTTACGGAACAGGGCTACTTGGTCATCAGCGTCGACAATCGGGGCACGCCCGCGCCACGAGGACGCGAGTGGCGAAAGATCATCTATCAGAAGGACGGCATCATCCTTTCATACGATCAGGCAAACGCCGTCAGAACGGTCACCGCAGAACGTCCCTATGTGGACGCTGAGCGAATAGCCATCTGGGGCTGGAGTGGTGGTGGCGTGAGCACGCTCAACGCCATGTTCCGGTATCCAGATGTCTACCACACCGGGATGGCCGTCGCTTCGGTCCCGGATCTCAAGTACTACGACACGATTTATCAGGAGCGCTACATGGGGCTACCCGAAGAGAGCCCTGATGCGTATAGGGAATCCTCGGCCATCAACTTCGCGCAAAACCTGGAAGGGAACCTGCTCATCATGCACGGCACCGGCGATGACAATGTTCACTACCAGGGCGCCGAGGCCCTGATCAACAAGCTGGTGGAACACGGCAAGCACTTCACGATGATGGCGTATCCGAATCGGTCGCACGGGATCTACGAGGGTCGCGGCACGACACGCCACGTCTATGGATATCTGACACGGTACCTGATGGACCATATGCCGCCGGGACCGCGTTGACCCGGTTTTGGGGGAGGCGGCGGACGAAAAAGAGCGTATCTTTGACTACATCGGAATTTCTTGTGCGCGGGAGGCATCATGGCGGCACGAACAAGTAGGGCGCGAAAAGCACTCAAGCGCGGAGTGGCCAAGGCGCGCAAGCGGACGAAGACTGTAACAGCCAAGGCGCGCAAGCGGACAAAGGCTGCAACGGCCAAGGCGCGCAAGCGAACGAAGGCTGCAACGGCTAAAGCGCGCAAGCGGGCAAAGAGTGCGGCAGCGAAAGCGCGCAAACGTACCAAGAAGGCGGCGAGCCGCGCGACCAAGGCCGTGCGCAAGCGGGCGACAGCGGCACGGCGTAAGCGCCGTTTGGCCAAGGCGCGGAAGACCCTGACCCGGGCCGGTGCCGCAGCCGCAGCAGCCGGTGTGGCCGTCGCTGCGGGGCTTGCGGCCACGAGAGCAACCACCAAGCGCAAGAAGAAGAAAACGGCCAAGCGGAAACCTGCGAGGAAGAAGACGGCCAAGCGGAAGACCGCGAAGAAGAAGGCGACCAAGCGGGTGAAGAAGAAATAGCGAGCTTGAGCGTCGTCGCAACGAGAAGAGGCGGTGGGAGCGAACTCCCACCGCCTCTTCTCGTGCTTTCAGGCCGCGAAGCGTTGCGGCCGGCTACTTGTTGCTCTGCGGGTTGGGCAGCGTAAATCGTGCGATCACTGAAGCGTGATCAGACGACCAGACGCCGTACTTGCGAAGGTCCCTGTACTCCTCGTTGAGCAAGCTCATTTGAACAATGGGCATACCGCCCTTCTTGCCCAGGTCCATCATGTTCGTCACGAACACCAGGTCGATGCGCTGGTCCAGATCCGCTGACATGTTGGAGAGATCCGATTCGTGACAGCAAGTATTCTCGGGTGTCTTCGAACCTGACAGAAGCAACCCGGCGTCCATGTACCCACTTCCAATCAAGAGGTCGTATGCTGGTGTTTCGCCGTCAGAGACGGGGCGACCGGGGCCCGAGTTGAAGTCGCCCAGCACGATCAACGGTAGCGTTTCGCCCGCCAAAACTTGCGTCAGCTCGAAGGCTTGAGCCGTTCGGATCTGGTGCAGGCCCAGTCGGTCTTCCGATTCCAAGTGTGTGTTGACGAATCGGTAATCCTGTCCGTGGACGGTCGCGGTGACGGCGGTCCAGCCCCGAAAGACATCTATTGGCACCACTCCCCCGGTTGTAGCCGGGCCCAGCCAGAAAGCGAACAACGCCTTGGCCGGATCCCGTACCGGGACATCCGAGCGGGCCAAAATGACATCCCGGTCAATGAGTCGCACACCGCTTAGGTATGGTGTTCCGAAGGGGTCCTCGAGTTTGGGCAGCTCCACGTTCGCATCCGTCTGCATTACCGCGACCTCATAGTGCGCATTCCACGCGTGGAGCTCCTGGAGCAAGACCTCGAGAAAGTCAAAGAAGACGACTTCGGTGGCTTCACTCGTTGGATCGAAGAATTCCTCGGTCTTGAGTATTGCGGCTTCTTGCAGGCCGATGAGGTGAGGCTTGGCTTTCGCCAACTCCGCTGCCATAGCGCGCGCACGCGCTGGAAAATCGGTCTGCAGCAGAATCGCCCACGCTTTGGCGACTTCGACGGGGACCTGCTCGGGGGCCGCGTCGATGATCTCCTCGACGGAGGCGCCGAAGTACATGTTGACCGACGCTACGGTCAGGTTGCTGGCGGAGTTTGCCGACTTGAACGCCGGTTGCTCCAAGACCGCCGCCTCACCACTCAGACCTGTGGGAACACGATCCGCACACGCTGCGAGCACGAGTGGGATCGCGACCAAAAGTAGAATACGTTTCATGGGAATTACCTCCGAGAAATGAGACGGGCCACGCTCGGCCCGCCTTTCGCGTTACTGCAACATGTTCACCAGACGACGAGCGCCGTCAAGATGTCGAGGGGTCGCATCAGTAACGTGGCAAGCGTCGCGTGCGTGCCCTAGCGCCAACTCTCCTGCAGTACACGAAGCGCATTGGTGCCAAGCACCTTGAGCACGTCGGGCTCGGTGACGCCGCGCTCGAGCAGCATGCCCGTCACAGCCGGGAGCCGTGACGCGTCGGCGACCGCACGGGGCGGTGCAGTGAATCCATCGAAGTCGGTTCCGATCATCACATGGCTCCACGATCCGGTGACGGACGCAATGTGCTCCATCGTGTCACCGATCAGCGCGAGTCCATCCCTTCCAGCATGGTCCCCGCTCAGCCAGTACGGCATGAAGATGACACCCACGGCGCCACCGCGGCGCGCGATCTCGCGGATCTCGTCGTCATGCAGGTTGTACGGGTCTGCCCGAAAGTGCTGCACGCCAATGTGACTTGCCACAATGGGCCGATCGGCTGCCACTTCGTTGAACACCGCCGCCCGGGCCGCCGCTGAGAGGTGAGTCACGTCTACCAGGATCCCGAGACGCTGCATCCGACGGAGCATGGTGCGACCTAGGTCTGTGAGCACCGGCCGCCGTCCGATACCGAACTGGAACGCGCACAGACCGCGGATCGCCATATCCTTGGGAATGCCATCGACGTGCGCGGCAATGTTGTTGTCGTAGAAGTGGCTGAGCGTCACCATGGCGACCCCCAGCTCAGCGAGCGTGTCGAGCCGATCGACATCCCCGCCCACTGCATGGAGGCCCT
>JAOTWK010000244.1 GCA_029862935.1 Gemmatimonadota bacterium
TAAGGCGCTCGAACTCGAGGTAAGCCGCCTCCAGCTCACGGCGGACGCGAGGCAGTCGTACCGGGAGCGGCGGGCCGACCTCGAGCGGCAGTACCAGGAGTTGGTGGAAGCGCTGGGTATTTACAGCGACAAAACGAAGGAAGACATCCAACTCGTCTATCGTGTCATCCACCGATTCGGTGAATCAGAAGTCAATGTACCGCGTGAGTTCGTGGACGAGGTCCTACGCTATGTCGAGCGCTGGCGACAGGACGACCAGCTGGCAGAATCGATTGCCCGGGCAAATGCGAATGGCTACGGCCGCCGCATCGCGGAGATCATGCTGGAGTACGACATGCCGCCCGAGTTCTTCTACCTCGCGCTTCAGGAGAGCGCTTTCAATGTAGATGCAGTCGGACCGCCGACTCGGTTCGGTTTTGCCAAGGGCATGTGGCAGTTCATTCCTGGAACCGGGCGTGAATACGGACTCCAGCCGGGTCCGTTGGTCGGTCGACCTCGGCCCGACCCGCTAGACGAACGGCACGACTTCGACAAGTCGACCCGCGCCGCGGCGCAGTACCTGCATGACCTCTACACCACGGACGCTCAGGCTTCGGGCCTCCTGGTCATCGCGTCCTACAATTGGGGCCAGACCAGGGTCCTCAGGCTTATCCGGTCGATGCCGGAGTCTCCGCGGGAGCGGAACTTCTGGAACCTGCTCACGCAGTATCGCGACCAGATTCCGCAGGAAACCTACGGCTACGTGTTCAGGATCGTGGCGGCGGCAGTGATCGGCGAAAACCCAGGGCTCTTTGGCTTCGATTTCGCGCCGCCCTTGCCGGCAAGCGAGGACTCGCCTGCCTGAAGATAATCCGCGTGGGTGCCCGCCGTGGCGTCACAGCGTAGGCACCACGAGGTTTCCCATGACTCGACGATACAATCGCAACACCACATCGCTGGCGGAACGGGTCGACACGCACATCGAGGATTTCCCGCAGGGCGATGGCCCGCCACTCTATCTCACTACGAAGTATGGCGCGTGGAAAAGGCTGGGTCCGGGCCAGGGTCACCTGGTACCCGTGGGCCGGCCGGAGGGCGGTGCCTTCGCGTTTGGGTTGACCACCACCGCCGTCTTCATCTGGGCGTATTTACCGGCCGACGCGCCAGGCTCGGCCTACTGCTACCACGGGCCGCGGGGCCCGGTCGATCCCCGGATCCACACGACCGCGCTCGCGCAGGTGGGCTGCAGGAACGTTGGTTCCTCGGATTTGTATGTCGTGATCGCGTCACATCGAGGAGTGGAGTCCTTTGAGGAGCGGTTCTTTCTCGACCAGGGCGTGCAAGAGGATCGAGTGTTCGCCTATTCCAACTGCCTCCTCTCGCAGTTTGGGATCAGTGCCACCGGGTGCGTAGGCGAAGCGCGGTAGGATGCCCAGCACCCTTCAATCCTCTCGACGCTCCGCAGTGGTATACTGCTCGAGCGCTATTCGTGCTTGGGTTACCTGCGGGAACTCCCGTATCACTCGGCGATAGGTGTCAATCGCGCGTTCGGTTTCGCCCCCGTCCTCGTATGTAACCGCCCGACTCATGAGGTACACTGCATCGTTGGGAATGTCGCGCGATTGACGCTGCTCTCGTATCTCTACCGGCAGGGCAGGCAAGTCAATGGCTTCGGTGAGTTGGTTGGCCAGTGAGACGATGAGCGGATAGATCTTGCCCCGCTCGTCACTCACGCGTTCGGTGACGAGGATCTCGCCAGTTTCCGTATCGACGACCCGCGCATTCAGATGGAAGTCGCCGTACAGATCCATGAAGCTCCCCATGACCAAGTAGCGGGCTCCGACCAATTGGCCGATGCGGGCGGCCGTCTGTGAGCTTACCAGGGAGTCTTTGAGCAAGTTGAGCTCATCCAGGATTTGCCGCAGCTGGCTCCGCTCCACAATGCGTAACGCGGAATTCTGCTGGAACTCGACTAGTAACATCTGCTGCAGTCCTACTCGCATCGCTGCCAAATCCTCTGCGTCCGGCCCGTACGATCCGCCGTTCTGGAGTGCCATGACCGCGATCCCTGGTCGCGTGTCCTGATCCTGACCCATGATCGGCGATGCGATGACAGCCACCAGTAGAGTGGCTGCCAGTACCGATATCCACTTCATGGCGGGCTCTCCTTAGGTCTCCGTTGTGATCTTCAACCCATCCCTCGCCCCTCCTCAGGAAGATCGCTTCCTGGACCAGTCACGCAAGATCCTCCCGGCACGATTGGCGAGTCGAGCCTGGCCGCCACCGCGGCAATTCTATGAAGGTTTCTTCAGAAATCACTCTGTTCGCTCGCTTGACAGAGAGCACGGCAAGGTGCACGTTGGCTGGGTCTGCCGGACTCGCTAGCGATGTGAGGCACAATGCACTCGCGAGACCGCCGTCTTGGACCTATCGTGCTTGGGCTCCTCCTTGGGCTCAGCTTCGCGTGCGCACTCGGCCGACCTTCCCAAGTCTCTCCCTCCGAAATCCCCGAACTCGAGTCGCGGGTGGCCCGAGATCCAAACAACGGTGATCTCGTCCTGAGGTTTGCCGCCGCTCTGTTTGCCGATGGTAGGTGTGACACTGCGCTCGTGACTGCGAGACGTGGCGGCGAACTGAGCCCACGCAACTCTCTCGGACCGCTGGTCGTCGGCCAGTGTCTTGAACAGGCGGGACGTTACCCCGAGGCCATCACCACATACAACGCCTTCGCGTCGCTGTATCCAGAAGCCCCGGGCATCGGAGCGGTCCGAGGGCGCGTAGTTCTCGCCCAGAGAGCACACGCGACCAGTATCGCGCGTCGGGCCCTTGCCGCCGAGGACTCGCTCTCCGCGCTGACACCCGATCCCGAAACTGTTGGCGTCCTGCCGTTGGTGGTAGCTGGAGATTCCGCTTACGAGCCGCTTTCTCTTGGCTTGGCCGAGATCATTCGAGCGGATCTCGCATTGCTTCAGCGGTTTCGGACGGTGGAACGACTCCAACTTCAGGCGCTGGTCAACGAGCTCGCCCTGTCCACGACGGATCTCGTTGATCAAGCGACGGCTGTTCGGGTCGGTAGACTCGCTCAAGCCGGCCGACTCGTGCAGGGCACCGCGGCGATTCAGCGACTCGACGAGACCCGTTTGGAGGCCAGCGTAGTGCTCCGAAGTGGAGAGGTGACGGGGCCGGCGTCGGCCGAGGGCGACTTTCGAGATCTGCTAGTCCTGGAAAAGGAACTGGTGCTCGGAATCGCGAATGCGCTGGGCTACCAGCTCACCGTGGCCGAACGGCAGCGCGTCCTCGACAATGGCACGCAACGGCTCGCCGCATTTCTCGCCTACGCATCCGGCTTGTCCGCTGAAGAGAGGGGAGACTACAGGACGGCAGCCCTCCACTTCGCCGAAGCGGTGAGGCAGGATCCCGGCTTTGGGGCGGCTCAGGAGAGGCACGCCGCGGCGGTCGGCGCCGACATCATGACCCAAGCGACCCCAAGTGAGATCACTACTGTCGGGACAGCAGTGGATGCCGCGATGCCATCACCGGGCGTTGTCCAAGTCGCTGATGCGTTCGTTACGGCCGTGATCGACGTGTCGGGTACGCAAGGCGAGTCGGCAACGGCCCCTGGCGCCGGCGGGTTGACCACGAGCACGACCGTGGACCCGCCGCCGGCGCTCCCATTCACGCCCCGGACAATCACCGTGATCTTCAGGATACCGCTTCCGTGACCAGATTCGCCGGTGCGGGCGTCGCTCTCATGGTGCTTGCGGCACCGGCCCTCCACGCGCAGGGTCAGGTCAAAAGCGCCGTGTATTTCGAGCGGTACACGTTCGATTCTCTTGCCGTTTCCGCACTGTCGGAGCTCACCATCCCGATTACAGTCACGGCCGAGCTGGGTCGCTGGGGACGTCTCTTGGTGACCGGTGGCTATGTCAGCGTGGATCTCAAGAGTCGTGACCCGCAGGGTGAGGATCGAACGATCTCAGGCGCGCTCGACACCGAGGCGCGTGTCACGATCGACCTGGTGCCGGAGCGGTTGATGCTGCTCCTAAACGGCGCCATTCCCACCGGCATCAAGTCCGTGAATGCGCCCGAACTCTCGGCCCTGACGCTCGTCGCTGAGGACATCATCGGCTTCACGGCAAGCGAGCTGGGAACGGGCGGCTACGTCGGCAGCGGGCTCGTTGGCGCATTTCCCGCCGGCCGCATGGCCGTCGGCATAGCAGCAACATACCGCCTGCCGTTCTCGTATGAACCGATCAAGGGAGCCGCGAGTGGGGGGCAATTCGGTGCCCTTCAGCCCGGCAGCACCCTTCGACCGGGCAATGAGTTCCGGCTGCGGGTGGGCCTCGAGGGGCCATTGGGACCGCGCACCTATCTGAGAACAGCCGGCATCTTTGCCGTGCGGCAAAGCGACGCAATCAACGACGCGACCGTGAGCGGAGTCGGCAACCGCCTGACCGGATACGTGTCGTTGAACCAGGCAATCGGCGGATCATCCGCCACATTTTATGCCTTTGACGTCTTTCGGGGTAACCCCCAGATCGAGCCGAATGCGATCGGAACCGGGTTTCTCCCCCGAGGCAATCTCTTTGTCGTAGGTACTCAGTGGGCATTTCGACTGTCTGCCAGCGCGGAACTCACCCCCCAGTTGGAGTATCGCCTGTCGCACGCCGCACCGGACACGGTCACGAACTCCCTCGAACGCGCAGGGTCTTCTTTTCGAGTCGGCGCTAACCTGCGGCGGCAGCTCAGTCAACGTGTCGGCTTGGTGATCCACGCCAGCGCCCTGACGGGGAAGATCAGACAGGTTGCCGGTGTCCCGACGGACAGCGATGTGAGTGGCTTCCGCGGCGCCGTTCATTTGGAAGTGAGGCATTAGGTGGGCGCATGACTTCTGCCAGTCCGCCCCGAGTGAGATGGTATTCCCGAACGCCGCCACTGGCACGCCGGCTAGCGGTCCTGGCGCTCGCCATCGCGTCGGCGACCTGTGACCGATCAGTCGAACCCTCGGCAAGCCACCGGCCGCACTTCACGATCGCCCCCATGCTGACCAGTCAGGCCGCGATAATCGTCGACGCCACCAGCATAGATGTGGTCGTCACGCGCCTGGACGACGGCGTCACCTTCGTGGGCACGTGCCCCATCGTGCAGAGCACGCCGAATCAAACCGTGTTCGAGTGTAGCGTTACCGTCACCGTCGACGAAGACATCGAGCGCTTCCAACTCGATCTCACCGTGCACGATGCCGCCGGTAATGACGTGTACGAAGACCTGGCCAACCCGACCTTTGATGTCCATGCGGATGGTGGCAGTGTCGTCGTCGACGTCCCGATCGTGTTAGTGGGCCCCGAGGCCGCCGCCACACAGCTCCGGATTACCACACCGAATCTGGTGGTCCAGCCCGGGGCAAGCGTCAACCTGTCGGCGGAAGCCATCGACGGGGCAGGTCAGGTCATCCCAGGGGCGAGGATCGGTTGGGTCGCCTTGGATGCGCTGGTCACCGTCCCCGATGTCCGGACGGGAACCGTGACCGCCGGGACTGTCGAGGGGGTGGCTCGCGTGGTCGCCCTGCTGCCGACGGTGGACCCCTCGGGGGCGACACCGGCCGGACACGCGGACACGACCACGGTGACTGTGACGGCCTTGGCCCCGCCCATCGCGAACGCGGGCGGACCCTACACCGGCACGACCGGGTCGCCAGTCGCGTTCAACGGCACCGGGTCCACCGATCCCGACGGCACCATCGTCTCCTACGCCTGGACCTTCGGCGACGGCAGCAGCGGCACCGGAGCGACCCCGACCCACACCTACACCGCG
>JAOTWK010000245.1 GCA_029862935.1 Gemmatimonadota bacterium
CGATGGCTCCCAAAGCAGGCGCGCTACCGGGCTGCGCCACGCCCCGTGGGGGCCGTCAGCTTTCAGCCGTCAGCTGTCAGCAGACTGCATGCCGCTGAAGGGTACATAACGACTGGCCGACGGACAACGCAGGGTGGGTTCGTTTTGTGTTGGGTGATGGGCACCTCGTCAAACATTCGGACCGGCTGAGAGCTGACGGCTGAAGGCTACCCTCCCCTCGCCTCCAACCACTCCGCAAACGCCCGGAACGCTCTGCCCCGGTGGCTCACCGCGTCCTTCTCGTCTGCCGGCGCCAAACCAAAACTCATCTCGAGGTCGTCCGAGTAGAAGAGCGGATCGTAGCCGAAGCCGCCGGTGCCTTCCGGCGCGGTAAGGATTCGACCCGCGCACGCGCCTTCGAACGTGTAGGCGACCGCGTCGGGTCGCGGGACGAAGGCGACGACGCAGCGATAGCGCGCGCGTCGCCGTTCGTCCGGAAGGCCATCGAGCCGTCTGAGCAGCTCCGCGTTGTTCGCCTGGTCTTGCTCATCGGCCGGGCCGTCGCATAACGCAAACCGCCGCGATCTGACGCCAGGCAGGCCGCCGAGTGCGAGCACCTCGAGCCCGGAATCGTCGGCCACCGTCGGTCCCCCGCTGATGCGGGCGAAGTACTCGGCCTTGCGACGCGCGTTGCCCTCGAATGATTCGGCGTGCTCGAGCTGCGCTTCTTCTGGGCTTTCCGGGATGCCAGTGTCGCTCAAAAACTTAAGCTGATGGGGAAGACTCGCGAGGATCGCACGGATCTCGCGCGCCTTTCCTGGATTCCGCGTGGCAATGAGGACGGAGGTCGTCACTACGCCAGCACGCGACGCTGTTCGGCGAAGAGGCGCTGAATGCCTTCCTGGGCGAGCGCGAGCATGCGATCGAGGGCCGCGCGATCGAACGGCGCTCCCTCCGATGTTCCCTGTACCTCGACAAACCGGTCGGGCTCGATCATGACGATGTTGGCGTCGACGTCGGCCGTCTTATCCTCTACATAAGACAGGTCGACGCATGGTGTGCCGTTCGCGACTCCCACGGAGATGGCCGCAACGAGCGCACCGAACGGGTTGGCCGCTTCGGTCTGCTGGTCGATCCACGTGCACGCGTCGGCGAGGGCGACGACCCCGCCGGTGATCGCGGCCGTGCGCGTGCCGCCATCGGCCTGGAGCACATCGCAGTCAACCGTGATCGTGCGCTCCCCAAAGGCGAATCCTTTGAGCGCGGTTCTGAGGCTCCGCCCGATCAGACGCTGGATCTCGGCGGTGCGTCCGCCCGGTCCACGTCGCTCTCGCTGTGAGCGCTCCGTCGTCGCGCGCGGCAGCATGGCGTATTCGGCGGTGAGCCAGCCCAGCCCCGACCCGCGGCGCCACCCGGGAACGCCGTCGGTCACGCTCGCCGTGCATATGACGAGGGTGCCACCCATGCGCACGAGGCAGGACCCTTCCGCGTACGGATTGGCCCCGCGCTCCAATTCCATCGGACGCAGCTCGTTCGGTTGACGGCCATCAGGACGGACCATCGATCATCCGTCCGGAGGTGGCGGGACGCTCTTGCGGTCGTCACGCTCGGGCATCGGCCGCTTGTGCAGATCTGCCGGATCGGTGATGCCCCAGCGACCGAAGGCCCACTTGAGCAGCGGCGGGGCAATGAACGTCGTGCCCATGACCATGATCACGACGGCACTGAACAGCTCCCGTGTGAGGACGCCGGCGACCAGCCCGATGTTGGCGAAGATGAGTCCCACTTCACCGCGGGGGATCATGCCGACGCCCACGCCTACCTTGTTGAAGTTGAGCCACGGCACCGCCCACCCGGCGACCACCTTTCCAATGATCGCTATGATGAAGAGCCCCGCGCCGATGGCGAGAATCACCGCGTTGTTGCCGGCAAACGGATTGAGGAGCGACACGTCGAACTGCGCGCCGATGCTGAGGAAGAAGATGGGCGTGAAGATGTCGGCGACCGGTTTGATCCGGCTGTTGATGGTATCGAACTGATTGGTTCCGGACAGGATGATGCCGGCGGCGAAGGCCCCGATGATGAGCGCCGATCCGGCGAGGTCGGCCAGCGCCGCCATGAACAACACAAAGGCGAATGCAGCAACGAGCAGCATGCCGCGCACCCGCATTTGATCGAGCAGTCCGAACACCCGCGGCGCCACTGCAAGGCCCAGCCCGACGGCGAGCACGAGGAACCCAATGGCAGTGGCCATGGACCGACCGATCCCCAATACGGACACCGCTTGACCCGCAACCAGCGAGGAAACCAGACCAAGTAAGAGGATGCCCAGGATGTCGTCGATGACCGCGGCCCCGATGACCATACGTGCTTCCACCGAGTGCATGACACGAAGATCTTGCAGCACGCGAGCGGTAATCCCGACCGACGTGGCGGTGAGCGTCGCTCCCAGGAAGATGCCGGTGGTCGTCACATCGGCATTGCTGTATTCGGCGCTCACCAGTGGCGAAATCCAGAACAGGAATCCCCCGGCCAGCGGCAGGATCACGCCGACCGCGGCGACAGATGCCGCCCCGGGGCCAACGCGAAACATCTGTTTGAGGTCCGTTTCCAGGCCGATTTCGAACAGCAGGATCACGACACCGATCTCGGCGAGGATCCGAATAATCTCTGTCAGCGGCTCGTCTGGTGCAGTTGGGATGATCCCCAACATGCTGCCGCCCAGCACGATGCCTGCGATGAGCTCGCCCAAGACCGCAGGCTGTCCCAACCGTTCGAACAACTCCCCGGAGAACTTCCCGGCGAGCAGCATGGCGCCAAGCACAAAAAAGAGGCTGACGATCACCTCAGCCCCTTCTCCGCTTGAGCCCAACGCCCAGGCCGGAACGGTGAGCACCACCACAACGAGGGCCGGTCTTCGGAGAGCGCGGAGGTTCATGAGGGCGAGCGGCCTTTAGAAAGGGGCCCGTGCTTCGGGTCGGAGAGAAAAGGGGTAGGCGGTGAACGGGAGCTCGATCTCGACCTGGTACTCCGTGCGGATCGTGATTTCTCGCGGACGAGCAGTGCGCCTGATGGTGAAGCGGCGGGCCTCGCTCGGGAGCTCGAGCTGATCGACCCGCTGGATGAGTCGCGCACGGATGATGGTGTTGTCGATGTACCGTGCGAGGCGCGCCTGGGCGTTCATCTCCTCCAGCAACCGCAGGTAGCGGTAGGCGTGGCCCCCGACACCGACGCCGTAGTAGACGAGCACGGTCACGATGAGCAGGCCGAAGAGACAGCCGATGCGACTGCGGCCGTGGGAGCGTGCCCGCGACGAGGAACTCACCATTGTGACTGCGCTCCGTCCACGATGTCCGCGACCAGCTTCTCGAGCGCCACTCGCCGTCCGTCCGCCTCAGCCGGCGGCGCATACTCTCCGTCGACCATGAGACCCGAGCGTTGCCACAACGCTCGTCCTTCGACCAGGTCGAAGATTTCGAGGTTGACCACGATGCGGACGCGCCGTCGCGTGACGGTCACCTCGCCCTGGCCCGGCACCTGCGACAGGAGGAGATCCGGTTCGTAGCGCACGATGGTCCCGCGTACAACGGCATTGGCCGACGCTTCCGCTGCGAGGCGGAGCCCCAGGCGACCCTCCAACGCCTGCAGGACCGCGTCGTTCACCTCCTGCGTCAACGCCGGTTCCGCTGTCTGATTGTCGAACGGAAGAACGGCCACCGTCTTGACGTGTCCCGGAAGCCCTCCACCAGCAAACCCGTAAAGGCATGCCGCCGAACAAAGGGGGGCGAGCGCAAGGATGACGCGGGTGATCCTACGGCTCACGCCACATGCTCTCGTCCACCGTCGTAAGGGTGTCAATCGCTTGCACCGAGAAGATGACCGTACTGGCCGACCCGGGAAACACCATCTGCGCGGTCACTGGCTGCAGGGTCGAATCGGCGTACGCCACGCTGACGGTTGCGATGACATCGGAGGACTGCCGGAGATCCGCCGCAAAGGTCCCCCCCGGATGCCGCTGGACGGCGTAGGTCAGCGTGTCTCCAGCGAGTGCGTAACGCCACTGATGCAGGTCTCCTTCCACGCGCCCCGTCAGGACCGCGCCCGCCAGCGCGTCGCGCGGGATTCCCAAGGCAGCCCAAAACACCGGGGCCACCTGAATCAATCGCTCGACGTCTTCTTCTGGTCGGGACCACACGATGTCGTCACCCACGATCACCGCCGCGCCCGACCGCCCAAACGGCGCACGATAGTCGAACCGCACGGAGTCGGGCGGCACGAAATGCACGGCTGCCCTGCCCCGGGTCGTTCCCTGCTGCGTCCTGTACGTCCATCGCAGATCGTACCGCAACTTCTCGGTCGGCACGAACAGCGCGACCAGTTCCTCGACTTGCGTCAGCGTTAACGGGGGTAGGTCGGCGGGTGCCAGTGTCGCCACCTTGACCCCGCAGGCCGCAAGCCCGACTGCGCCAAGCGCCCCGAGATAATAGACGAACCGGTCCGGTCGGTCAAGCGCAAACCATTGCTGCATCAGTAGTTAAACCCGAAGAAGAAGTCCACGAACCAGCGCCCGTCTTCGGGCGGTCGAATCGAGTAGCCAAAGGTATCGCCAAACGCGAAGCGCCACCCCATGTCCAGCCGAAACACCACCACGTAACCCAGCGGCAGTCGCAGCCCCAGCCCGCCGCTCCCCAGCACGCTCCGTCCCACAGCGTTGGGAATCCACGCCCCACCTGCGTCTAGAAAGATCGCCCCTTGCACCCCCGGGAAACGCATCTCCCCAAACGGGAAGCCAAGCGACACGTAGTTGGTGATGGGGAACCTGAGCTCGGTGTTCACGAGGAACGCGCGGGTGCCACCCACGTTGCCGATACGCGGATAGCCACGAAGTCCCCACGGTCCACCAATCGGGAATCGTCGTGGTCGGCTGCCACCTGAGTAATACCCGATGACGCGGCTTGCCAACGCGGACCGCAGCCCCAGCCGCCAGTACTCGCGGTGATCGAGCGAGACCATCCACGCATCGAAGCGACCATTCGACAGATCGTTGGTGATCCCCGCCGTGATGTTGGTGCGCTGACCGTCAATTGGCCCGCTGGGGAGCCACAGCGAGTTGTCGTGGACAAAGCTCACATAGTTCGAGGCAAGCCAGCCCACGCGCCGCGGCTCGCCGTCGAAGTCAGCGGAAAAGTCGAATCGGTCAGAATGCTCGAGGCGCAGCTGCGTCGTGATCCGTTTGAAGCGGGACAGCGGCCAACGCAGATCGGCGAACGTGCCGAACGACGTCTCCTCGTACACCGTGCTGAAATCGCCGACGTAGAACAGCCCGCGCAACCGAAACGCTCCGACGCCCCAGTTGAGGCGGCTCTTGCGATTGAGGTAGAACGCCGTCGCGTTGATGTTGTCGACCAGACTGCCGAACCCCTGCACCTGGAACGATGAAGCGGCCGCATACAGCAGATGGTCGCCCAACAGATCTGAAAAACGCACGAGTGCGCCTTGCGCCGATCCGACGCCGGGGGCAATCAGCGCGTCACCGACCGCGAAGTCCAAGCTCAGGCCGGGGCGATAGGGGGTTGGGTTCGCTTTGGCGTACGGCGACGCGATGAGTTCCGGCCAGCGCCATCCAGCACTGTCGATGTCGTTGGGTAGGGTGATCGTGTCGCTCGGAGTGTGGGCCGCCAGTGCGCTGCGGAATACCTTGAAAGTGAGATCATGGTAGCCGCCAAACAGCAGCGTGCTATCGTGTGGCACCCACTGCGGATCGAACGTGCTGGTCAGGGTGTTGGTCTCGA
>JAOTWK010000246.1 GCA_029862935.1 Gemmatimonadota bacterium
CCCTCTTGATCGGTCCGACCGTTCACTCCAAGTAATCTCGCGCAACACGGCGGCCTATGTAGACGCCGAGCGCCGTTCCGATGATGCTCACGAGGAACGAGGTCATGAAACCGACCTGCGCACCCAACCACCACCCGATAGTGCCCCCAACGGTCGCGCCGATCACCGTCATGAGTTTCGACATGCGTTAGCAGCCGCGCTCGGAGACCATGGCGTGTGCGCCTACAGGCTGTGAGCGTCGCAAGCAGCGTTCGGCCCGCCACTGGTGTGATGCAGGCTGGCGATCATCGATCCGACCACACCGCCAGTTCATTCCCGCTCGGATCGGTGAAGTGAAAGCGTCGTCCGCCTGGAAACTCGAATATCTCGCGGACGATCTGCCCTCCGTTCTTTCTGATAGTGGCTTCGATCTCTTCCAGGTTCACGGCGTAGAGCACGACCAGTGGGCCGCCTGCCGCAACGTCCGGCGCTACCCGGAAACCACCGGCCAATCGACCGTCGGTGAAGCTCGTGTAATCAGGTCCGTAGTCGGTGAACTCCCAACCGAACACCCCTGCGTAGAACGTCTTCGTCTCCTCGATGTTTGTGCTCAGAAACTCTATGTAGTCCATCCGACGGTCCTGTTCTGCCTGGCTCATGAGTTCGTCGCTCCTCGAGGTTTCCGCAGCCTCACTCGGCATGGTGTCCTGACCATTACCAGGACCGTCCCCGCATGCGAGGAAGGCGAGCATCGTACACGGTAGCATATAACGAACGGTGATCGTTGACGCCATGATCGAGAATGTCCTCTCACGATATGGTGTGGTGGAGAAGTGAGCGCGCCCATCAGTCCTCACGCGGGTCAGACGTCACGCCATGCATCACGTTCAATCGCATAGAGAGACAGGCGGTACCCTCGTACCATGACCTCTCCTTCGAAGCGCTCGCCAAGACGCTCGGCCAGTCGGATTGAGCGGTGGTTGTCCGGGTCGATCAAGCTGATCACCCGGTGCCATCCAAGGGGGCCAAATGCGTGCGCGAGTGCGGCTCGTGCGGCCTCCAGCGCGAACCCTCGGCCCCAGTACGGACGAGCAAGTGTCCAGGCGAGTTCGCGATCGGGCCAACCCTCCGGAAAGTAGAGGCCGACGCGGCCCACCAAAGCGCCGCTTGTCCGCTCCTCCACAGCCCACATGCCGAAGCCGCGGAGTGGCCAGTGGCCGACAAACATCGCCATTTGCCGCCAGGCGTCGTCCCGGCTGAGAACCGAGCGGACGCCGATGTAGCGCATGACGTCCGGATCCGCGCACATTGCGGCGTAGGCATCAATGTCGGTGTCTCGAAAGGGCCGGAGCAACAGCCGTTCGGTTTCAAGCGTGCTTATTGAGCGAGTCCGGTCTAAGTCCATACACACTGTCTAAAGGTTGGTGTGTGTCATCGCCGACCGTGTCTTGCCGCGAATTCTCAAGCCACACAGCAGTCTACGCAGCGCCGGTCACGGACGCCACGAATGTCACGGACGCCATCTGGCACGCGCGACCGGCACGGTTCCTGTTGTCTCGACCCAGCTCCTTTCTAATTACCGCAACCTGAGCATGCGGACGACGGTAGGAGCCAGTGTCTGACCGCCGTCCTCGACGACTACCGCGACGTCGTTCCAATACAGCACGCGCCCATCAGGGCTCAGCCCAAGATCGTTCGGGAACGAGAGCGTTGCTTCTAGCGCTGGGCCGTCGTCAATTCCGTGCTCGCCGCTCCCCACCAACACCTTGAACTCACCCGTGAGATCCACCTCGTAGATCTGGTGAGCGGAACGCGCGACCACGTACAACATGCCCTCGGAGTAGATGAGGTGTCCCAGATTGCCCCCGGGCAGGGTCGCGAGAACCGAAACATCGCCGTCAGGACCGATCCGGAGCACGTCTCCGTTGTAGAAGTTCGACGCATAGAATTCACCGTCGGCACCGGCCACGAGTCCATTTGGACAGCGAAACAGATTGCCCTCTGCGAATACGTGAGCACGTCCCGACCGATCCACCCGTGCGACCTGATGAATGCCGCAGTTAGCGACCATGAGAGCACCATCCGGGCCGAAGGCTATGCCGACCGGATTCACGAGGCCCTCGGTGACAACAGTCTCGAGTGATCCGTCCCCTCTCACTCGGCTGATGGTGTTTCCTGCGACGTTTGCCTGGAAGAACCGACCCTCAGCATCGATCGTGTTTCCCGATGCGCCGTTGAATCCTTCGGCGAAGACGCTGACGTCACCTGCGGGCGTGACCCGAAACACCTTAGTGCCCATTGGTCCCTGGCTCAGATGACGCCCGAAGTCCGCCGTGTAGACGTTCCCTTGTGCGTCGACCTCCACGCCTCCAGAGCCCGCCTCGATGGGACCGGCGAGGGTTCGAACCTCACCGACTGGGATCTCGAGCCACGCCTGGCCCGATGTAGCGGACGGGGCCAGCATCAGAGTTGCCGCCGCAAAGATCGGGAGCGGGACGAGGCGCCCGCTATCCCGCGAGCCTGCCCGGCCACGCTCGTTCGTCAGCACAATGTTCATCTGAGGTCACCTGTTGAGAGTGTCGTTGCGTCGGTCGACCCGCCGATCGCTCATTGCCACAGAACAGTACCGCGACACGTTGAAACCGGCGCCCCAATCGCTCCGGCGGCAAGACACGAAGCCTGCTGATGTATGAGCACCGGTCAATACGATCCGTTGAGGCCCTTCTGGTCGTCAGGCGACAGAACCTCCCGAATCAGCACACTGTCGTAGAACGACCGGATCTCCTTGATCACGTCATTCTCGACGCGCACCCAGTCGCAGGATTCGACCACACCCTTCGAAGTTCTGTTCTCGAACCAGACCGCTGCCTGGTTCCCGGTGGCAATGACATCTTTGACCACGAGTTCCACCACGCTCTTCCGTGCCATCGGCTCGACCGCAGCCAAGTACGACTCGCGGTCGTCGAACCGGCCAAAGGGGCTGATGTGAACGAAGTCAGGCGCCAGCCGTTGCCGCAGCCACTCCATATCCATCCTGATCCATGCCTCGATCCAACCCACGGCCAGCTGGGCACTACGTTCGCTCGATGTCACGTATGCTCCTTCGGGCGGGGTCAGTGATGACCGACGTCACATCGACCTGATCTCATAGACCCTAATGCTCGCGATGTATGGATTCTCCCTAGCAATTCTCCCTGCTGCATCGAGGTCTTCGGCCTCGATGATGTTGTAGCCCGTGATGGACTCCATGCCCCATGGCAGGTCTTTGGTTCCGGCCTTCGAGATTTCTCGACCACCACTGAAGCCACCTTGGTCGACCTGCTTGTCAGCGATCGACTCGAACCATCTTCCCCAAGCCTCCATAATCTCAGGCGTGGGTCTTTCAAATCCGAAATGCAGCAACATGAACTTCTTCATCGCTCGCTCCTCATGGGTGGATTGGCCATTCGACACAAGTGCTTGGCTGTCAGTGGCTCACTGTCGGTCAAACTCGACCGCTGGGACCCGCCAGGTCGCAGAGTCGCCCACGACCCCACGGCGATAGTTCACCACCTCCAGTCGACTCGGCGTCACCGCGATCAGGAGGTACGTCGCCGCTCGATCCGGATAGAACTCCGCCCATTCATCCTTCCAGCGGTGCGCCGTTTCGGCGGTGTCATCGACCAGCCGGGCCGTTCCCTCGATGGTCACGTATCCCGCGCCCGTTGGATCTTGGTAGTAGAGCAGCACCCGCGGATCCCGCTCGAGGTCCCGGACCTTCCGGGTTGCACGGTGCGTACCCATCCACACGACAAACTGGCTGTCAGGCGCGAACGGGTCCATTTCGCGCGCCCGGGGCGCTCCAGATTCCAACACTGTCACGAGAGCCGCATAGCGCGATGCCTCCATGATGTCACGGGCTGCTGCCAGCAGCGTGTCGTTGCTGGTGGCTTGCTGCGCCGAGAGGGCTTCGGGTGGGAACATCGGATCGGCGATCACGCAGAAGAACGCCGCTACAGTCATAAGGGCGGTTGCACGCATTGGCTCACTCCTGTTGCGGTTCGGCGCGACGAGGGGAGTTCATTGCCTCCGCTCGGCAGCCGCTTCGGCTGGGGGCGAGTCGCCTGGCTCAGCACATGAGCGGTAGCCGAACGGTGCGGCGGCGGCGAGGCACCATCTGCCGGTCCAGCGGACCGTGAACCATACGGACAATACAAGCTCACTGGACAGACTCAGCGAAGCCAGAGGTACAGCAGATAGACGAGACCGGCGACGTAGAGGGTTCCGAAAATCTCCTTGTTGTAACGTGCAAGCCACTCGGGGAGGAAGATGTCGAAGTTGTGCCTGCGATCCGTCGTAAACTGCGCGGCGATCGGTGTGAGGGGACACCGCCAGTTGTTGAACACCAGCACTAGTACCTCTAGGAACACGACTCCACTCAGCACGCCAGCCTCGAGGAGTTGGCCGCGCCATCCAAGGACTGGGATCGCCAGAACGCAACCCGCGAAGAATACCCAGACCGCCGTGTGAAGCAGCTTGACGAGAAAGAGCCGCTGGTCATGTGCCACGGCCATCACTCCGTACCTCTCCTTCCCCAAGCTTTTCCGAGCCGTCTCCTGCTAGGCTCGCTATGTCGCATTCCACGCCACAACGATCGCCAGGAGGCCAGTCACGAGGTTTGCAGCGGTCCACCCAAGCCGGAATGATGTGCTCTCGAGCTGGTGACCATCCCTTCGGCGGTTGCCGGTCCACGCCCAGAAGCTGATCGCATGATAGACAAAGATCACGCCCGGAACCCAAGCCAGTTTGAAGCCCCAGGGTGTTCCAAGCAGCAGTCCCACACCCGCAATCCCGTAGATCCAGCCGATGCTGGTATCAGCAACCGCGATCGCGTGCTCATAGACGCGATACTCCGGGAGTAGCCTCTCCTGCAGTCCGAGCTGGGTCGCCAGGTTCCAGTTGACGACCGAGAGCGTTTGCCCGAGCCAGTGAAATCCAAAGCCGACGATCAGGACCAGGATGCCGGCCACGACGTTGTCGTATGGGAAGGCATGAGGCATATCGGTGACTCCTCACGCAGCGAAGGATGTGCTCTTGATCTGAAGTGTGCGGCCTAACGGTCAGCGCATGACCTGTGGGCGTGACGCCCGCCATACATGATCATCATTTCCTCTGTTTGGCATCGGCGCCAGTCCCCTTTCGGAAACTGATCCCCGAAGCGCCCGGCAGCTCCAAGCGCTTGATAGGCATCGCCCCGCGACGGGAGAAACACAGACGCGGCCTGGCACCAGGGCATGGTCGGTCCGCCCTCTTGGCCCCGCTTGCAAAGGTGTACTTTGCAGTACAAAGTTCTTTGTGGCTAAAGTGGTAAGCAGCATCTGTGGTCGAAGGTCCAAGTGCACAGGGAGGTCGTAATGAAGAGGTGGCTGAGACGCATCCGCGGCGCAATCGGGATGGGACTGACCTGGGCAATAGCATGGTTCGGCGCGGGAATGATCCTCCTTCTCGTCGTCGGCTTCGGCGCCGCCGACGTCCCCTTCCCTCTCTTCTTTGGCCTGCTCGGCTTTCTTGCCGGCGTAACGTTCTCTGGGGTCCTCGTGATTGTTGAGGGCCGTCGCAGGTTTGATCAGATGTCGCTTCCGCGCTTTGCAGTGTGGGGAGGCGTTGGGGGTCTTCTGTTGTCCGGGATCTTTGTCATGGCCGCGGCCCTTGGAGCAGACGCCTTTCTGGTGTTGGGCCCCGTGTTCGCACTGTCGGGTGCGGGCTGCGCTGCTGGTTCGCTGGCTCTAGC
>JAOTWK010000247.1 GCA_029862935.1 Gemmatimonadota bacterium
AGACGATGCCCCGGGGAGGCCGAGCCATAACTCAATGCTATACAATGATTTAGCGCTGCGTCGCCTGCGAGCACAGTGCCACAAGACGATACGGACCGGCTCAAGACGCGTCGGTCTCGTGCGGTCTGCGATGTCGGCGGGCAGCGTCCGTAAGTGCAGCGATGCTACTGTGCGGCCTTCATCCCGGCCACATAACGAGCAGCGCCACGCCGGCAGCGAGTGCCACCCCGAAGACCGTGGCAATGCGACGGATGAGTTGCGCGTGACCGAGTGCCACGACCACACCCGCCTTGAACACAAGGTTCGCCATCGCGCCGACCAGGATGAGCCGCCAACCCGTTTCGGTATCCAAGTCATCTGAGCGGATGAGCTGCGCGGTCGAGAGCGTGATCGCGTCCATGTCGGTGAGCCCGGAGAGGCCTGCGACGACATACATGGCCGGCTGCCCAAAGTTGGCTTTGGCGGCGGCGACACCTAACAGCACCGCGGCATAGAGAAGTCCGAACACGATCGCCGCACCCAGCTCCGACGGCGGTTCTTGGTCCTCCGGCTCCGCCTCGAATGTCGCCCGTGAGGTCCAGTACAGTCCTCCACTCACAACGATCATGACCAGCATCATTGCAACGAGCGGCGGCGCCGTGGCGGTCAGCTGATCGGGAATCACCACGGTGAGCTCGAACAACACACGCACGAACACAATGGTCGACGCAATCAGGATCACCACCGCAGCCGCCCTAGTCTCCGTAGCGGCGGTCCGCGAGCGGCGCGCCAGGCTCACCGTGGTCGCCGTGCTCGAGATGAGCCCTCCCATGATACCGGCCACGAGCGCGCCCGACCTGCGGCCCAACAACTTGTAGGCGACATACGCCCCCATGCTGATCCCGACGATCAGCACCACCATGAGCCAAATGGTGAAGGGGTTGAGCACCTCGTACGGTCCGTACGCCCGGTTGGGCAACAACGGCAGCACGACGAGGGCGATGAGTGCGAGCCGGAAGATGGCCTGTACATCGGCTTGCCCGATGCGGCCCACGAGGTCGTGCAGCGGTCGCTTCCAGTGCAGCAGCACGGCGACGCCGCCACCCGTGACGACCGCCTCGATCGTGTAGCCGGCCGAGAGGGCAACCCCCACGCCGAACATCAACAGGATCGCCACTTCTGTCGTCATGCCGGGATCGGCGTCACCGCGTTTGAGCTTGGCGACGTTCCCCATCACGATGAGTGCCGCAATCGCGAGGAGCCCGGCGCCGAGCAGCCACCCTCCATACGAGACAGCCAGGGCACCACAGATCGTGCCGAACACGGTAATTAGCGGGAACGTTCGAATCCCCGCGATCGCGCTGCTTGCCCACTCGCGCTGGAGTCCCACGAGCAGCCCGAGTCCGAGCGCAACCGCAAGGAGGTAGAGAAGCGAGGGCGTCATCGACTCTAAAAAGACCTGAGAAGTTCCGTCACCGCAACGAGCGCCACTCTTCCCTCGCCCCCGCCTCGAGGGCTACTCTTGCTCCTCGTCTCAAAGGAGCTCTCCATGACGATTGCTGCGTCCTTGCTTCCCGAGTTCGACCAGGAGATGGCCAATACCCGCCGCATGTTGGAGCGGGTACCGCAGGCCAAGCATGATTGGAAGCCGCACGAGAAATCCATGACGCTCGGCCGACTGGCCTCGCACCTCGCCGAGATGCCACAGTGGGCGCTTCAGACCTGCACAACGGATGAACTGGACTTCGCTCCCAAGAATGGCCCCCGATTCGAGGCTGCCAACTTCGCCACCAACGCCGAGGTTTTGACCGCCTTGGACGAGAACGCTGCAGCGGCGCGCGAGGCGATGGCGAAGACGGCAGATGCCGACTGGATGCGGGATTGGACACTTCTGGCAGGTGGTGACATCATCTTCACGATGCCCAAGCTGGCGGTGTACCGCTCAATGGTGATGAATCACGTGATCCACCACCGAGGGCAGCTGTCCGTATACCTCCGGCTGCTTGGCACCCCAGTGCCGGGCATGTACGGTCCTTCGGCCGACGACCAGGTGAAATGACCGTGAGATCTCGTGAACCGCCAGTGCGCCGCGAGCCCGCATGATCTCCGAGCCTGAAGACCCGCGCGACGACTCGTCGTTGCCGTTCCTTCCCGACCGGCGCTCAACTGAGGAGCGCCGCTCGGGAACCGAGCGCCGGCGTATCGGCCGTCGCGTGTTCGATCTCGCAACCGAGGCCGAACGCCGCCGTGAGGATCGGCGCGAAGTACGGCAGCGACGGCGGAGGGTCGATCGCCGTCGTCCCATCGATGCGCAGTTCACGTGGGGGGAGACCCTGCGGATTCAGCAGTTGGCCGCAAATCCGTCACTCGAAGCGGTGTGCCCAAGATGTCATGGCAGGCTGCTCATGGGCCCGGCGGAACGAAACGAACGGGTGACCACGCGTGAGGTGCACTGCACGAGCTGCCGGCACAGCGTCGCGATCGTTCTGGAGGACTGACCGCTAGACGGTGAGCACTGCCGCGAACCGGCGCACGATGTCCGGGACTGACTCCACGGCCTGGACGCCCGACACGCTCTTCCCCGCTTGCCAGAAGTCCTTGCTCCCCGACTCGTCCAGCGAGGCGCGTTTGATGCGCCATCCTGACAACAACGCGTACGCGGTACGCATCACCCGCTTGGTGCGGCGGCCACGAAGCATCCACCGCGCCATGGGACCTGCCTCGAGACCCATGCGCTCAATGTAGGGTGTCTTGATGACGGCGAGGGGAACACCCGTAATCCGCTCGCTGAGTACGATGTCATCTTCCTGCGCGCGGACGATCGCGTCTTTGTACGCTTGGCTGGCTCGGCATTCTCTGGTCGCGATGAAGCGCGTCCCCATCTGCACCCCCTGATACCCCAACGCGAGGGCGTGACGGAATTCGTCCGGCTCCGCGATCCCGCCGGCACTGATCACTGGCACGCCGAGATCACCCACCTCCTCGATCAACGCCTCCGCCGACAGCGGTCCGGCGTGACCACCTGCCCGCCGATTGACGGCAATGAGCCCGTGGGCGCCGGCCTCGAGTCCCTTGAGCGCCCATTTCCGTTCCGTGACGTCGTGGTACACCACCCCACCCACCGCACTGACGCGATCCACCACCCACCGCGGCTTGCCGAGTGAGGTCACGAAAAATCGAATCCCCTCTTCGAGCGCGATCTCGACCCACCGCACCATGCGGTTGTGATACGCTCTGGATGAGGACTCGATCAGCGCGTTGAAACCGATAGGCTTGCCCCCGGCGAGCCGCTTGATCAGCCTCAGTCCCTCTCGATACTCGTGCCCGTGGACGAAGGTGAGCGACACCGGCTGCACAATGCCGATCGCACCGGCAGCGGACACCGCCCCCACCAGCTCGGGATTGCTGCACGGGTACATCGCCCCGCAGATGAGGGGTACCTCGATCCCAGCTGCGCGAGTGAAGTCGTTCATGGCACTCCAAGCTAACGAGAAGCCCCGATCCGACATCGCCGAACCGGGGCCTCCGTGTCCCGTGTCCCGTGCCTACCGTCGCTTCTTCCGCCCGACCGTCTTCTTCTTTCGCTTCACCGACCGTTTGCGCCGCGGTGTTTCTGGCTCCTCCACAAACTGGACGTTGATCGCTGCCAACTCCAGCTGAAACCAGGCGACGAGGCGGCCCATGAACTTCTCGGCCAAGTAGAAGACGTCCCGAGGCTCTTTCGGGAACACGCGCGCCGCAACCACGCCTCCAGCATTGGACACCTCGATGTGTCCTTCAGACTGGATGTGCCGGAGACGGGTCTTTGCCTTGTTGGCCCAATACCACGTCGTGGCCTCATGTAACACCTTGGACCGTAGCAGCTTGAAGGCGTCGACGCCTTCCCGCGGCACGACTTGGATCTGAATCATGACAACCTCGAACGAGGACGATATGACAAGCTATCGCAGGGGTCCGAAGTTGTCAGATGGTTGACAAGACGGTCAAAGACGGACTGAGACGGTCAGGGTGAGCTTGGGTCGTCGTCGACCGTCTTGGACCATCTCAGTCCGTCTTTCTGCCACCCTGCCCCTCGGCCCTCCCGCCCCCACCCTTGTGACCCCCAACACATTGCGCCGCCACCACTTTCCCCCATACTGGGGTGTACCCTCGTGGCGCCGACTGGAAGGCATCAGCGGTGACCACGTCGAGAGGAGATCTTGTGGGCCGACTGTTCAAATTGCTGCTGATCCTCGCCTTCGCGACTGGCCTTCTCGCAGGAGGGTCGTATGCGTCCGCGCGGTTTGCGTCGGGAAGCATTCTGGGCCCGAAAACCCCCGTCGAAGGCCGATCCGTCCGATTTGCGTTTGAGGGTGTGAGCAGTCTTCAGGGAAGTCCACGGGCTTGGATATTCAGCTACAACCGGGTCCGGCTGACTGGAGTGCGCCGCGTGGAGATCGTCATCTCACTGACCGGGAAGGTGCTCTCCGTCACGCCCGGAGACTTGGAGCAGCGATTGGACGCCTACCGGGCATCGCTGGATCCCTGACCCTTCGATCAAGCAGCGCTTCTCCGTAAGTCGCTGACAGCCAATCCGCTACGAGATCGTGACGCGCACGAGCCGGCCTTGGCGTGAGACTCGTGCCTGCTCCTGTGCGAAAAGTCACTGGCAATTGCCCCCCGACATCCAATAATGCGAGCGACGTCATCATCAAGGCCGCTTGGTCTCGGAGGCGGATCATGGACATTGCGACACTCAAGCAGCACGCGCGCACCTTGGAGCAGCAAGGAGACGCTGCCGGAGCACTCGAGGCCTATCAGGACATCATCGAACAACTGGAGCGATCGGCCATCGAGCCCGAAGGCCCTCTCTACGTCAAGGTCGGCGATCTCTCACTCAAGTCCGGAAACCGGCAAGGGGCGGTCACCATGTTCGAGCGGGCCGCGTCGAGGTACGCGAGCATGGGCTCGGCAAAAAGCGTCATCGCCCTTTGCCTGAAAATTCTCCGCACCGATCCCAGCCGCACGCATGCGCACGTGAGATACGCGCGGCAGATGTTCGGTCGCGGACACGTGGAGGCGACACGGCGGGTCTTGGTCGATTACGCCGAGCGCGCCCATTTGGCGAAGACGCATCAGACCTTGGAGCGCCTGGGGCAGCGGTCCATTCCCGAGATCACCGCCAAGCTCGAAGAGTTCTTCAGCACCGTGGACCGCGGGGTCCGTCAGACCGGCGCACGACCGGCCATGTCCGCGCCGCCATCCTCCGCGCGCCCATCCGAGACAGCGGAGCACCTGGCGGTGATGGCCGATGCCGTCATCCGGCGAGACCCCGCGGTCCAAGCACAACCTGGCACGACGACGCCGTTCAGGGTCAAGCCGGCTGGCGTGCCACAACCAGCACCGGCACACCGTGTTCCCGCCCTTCGGGACCGCCGCCGAGCCCAGCGGCGCAAACCATTGGGAGTATTGGCGTTGCTCGCCAGCCGCTGGAGCGCCCGTCCGGTGTGGATGTGGCCCGCGGCGGCCGCTGCGGCCGTGTTGGTTGCGGGCATCAGTCTCATGGCGGCTGGGGCGATTCCATTCGGCGGGGATCTGGACGCCGAGCAGCCTCCACCAACCCAGGCGCTGGACGGGAGAACCGCGGCCCTCACGCTGATGACGGCCGCGACGCTCGATTCGCTCTGGTTCACCGAGGAGCCGGACACGGTCCAGGCGCTGCCGCCCGAGGGTCCCGAGCCGGTCGCGTCTGACCCACGCGTGGCTCCACCGGAACC
>JAOTWK010000248.1 GCA_029862935.1 Gemmatimonadota bacterium
CGGTGTCCCGGTCGCCTTCTATGGGATGGTCGGATATCTGGCGCTTATCGTGGTGAGCTTCGTCGGCCTGCAGCCGCGGTGGGTCGAATTTCGCTGGCCAACCGGCGCGCTCGTAGCGATTGCCGCGCTCGGCGTGGCGTTCAGCGGGTATCTCACGTACTTGGAGGCCGCGGTGATCCACGCCTGGTGTCGGTGGTGCGTGGTCTCCGCCGTCCTGATTGCTGCCGTGCTCGTGGTGGCGCTCGGAGGGCTTTGGACCATGCGCTCGACTGCCGCCACACCGAGGGTCGCCGACTAGCTCTCCTCTTCCTCGTACTTGGATTTGAGTGCCGCCACCACACCTGGATCGGCGAGCGTCGTGACATCTCCCAGTGCATGGCCGGTGGCAATGTCCCGCAACAGCCGCCGCATGATCTTCCCACTCCGCGTCTTCGGGAGCTCGGCCGTGAAGATGATGTCTTCGGGTCGCGCGATCGCGCCGATCTCGTTGACGACGTGGTCCTTGAGATCGTCGACGAGGCTCGGGCTTGGCTCGTTCCCACCTCGCAGGATCACGAAGGCGACGATCACGTGGCCCTTGACGTCATGCGGTTTCGCCACCACGGCTGCCTCAGCGACCGCGGGGTTGGAGACCAACGCACTCTCGACTTCCATGGTACCGATGCGGTGGCCCGCCACGTTCAACACGTCGTCGACTCGACCGAGAATCCAGAAGTACCCGTCCTCGTCGCGCTTCGCCCCGTCTCCCGTGAAATACACGCCGGGAAACCGCTTCCAATACTGGTCACGATAGCGCTTGTCATCGCCGTAGATGGTCCGGAGCATGCCGGGCCACGGGCTCTTCACGACCAGGTACCCGCCACCCACTTTCACCGGCTCGCCTGCCGCGTCCACCAATTCAGCCTCGATGCCGGGAAGCGGAATGGTGGCGGAGCCGGGCTTGGCCGTGGTGACACCAGGCAGCGGGGTGATCATGATCCCGCCGGTCTCCGTCTGCCACCAGGTGTCTACTATCGGACACCGCTTTCCACCGATGTGCCGGTGATACCACATCCACGCGGCAGGATTGATAGGCTCACCGACCGTCCCCAACAGTCGAAGTGTCGAGAGGTCACGACCCTTCGGGTGTGACGGTCCCCATTTCATGAACGCGCGGATCGCCGTCGGTGCCGTGTAGAACACAGTGACCCCGTGGCGTTCCACGATGTCCCACACGCGGTCGCGCTCGGGCCAATCCGGTGCGCCTTCGTACATGACGACGGTTGCACCGAGCGCCAATGGTCCGTACACGACGTACGTGTGTCCTGTGACCCACCCGATGTCGGCCATGCACCAGTAGACGTCCTCCGGATTGAGGTCGAACACGTAGCGTGTGGTCGTGACCGCCTGCGTCATGTAGCCGCCGGTCGTGTGGACGATGCCCTTTGGTTTTCCGGTCGTGCCGGACGTGTACAGGATGAACAACACGTGTTCGGCGTCCAGCACGGCGGGCTTGCACCAAGGCTTGGCGTCATCCATGAGCCGGTGGTACCAGTGATCTCGCCCTTCTTCCATCCGGACTTGCGTGCTCGCTGCCTCTTCCCGTCGTACCACGACGACGTTCTCGATCGAGGGCGTCTCCTCCAGTGCCTCGTCGGCAGCACGCTTGAGCAGCACTTGCTGGCCACGGCGGTACCCCACATCGGCTGTGATGAGCACCTTGCACTTTGCGTCGTTGATCCGGTCGCGGAGTGAGTTCGCGGAGAAGCCGCCGAACACCACCGAGTGCGGCGCACCGATCCTGGCGCACGCGAGCATGGCTACTGCCGCTTCAGGGATCATTGGTAGGTAGATCGCGACGCGGTCACCACGCTTGACCCCCAGTGCCTTGAGCGCGTTCGCGAACTTGTTGACGTCGCGATACAGCTCCCAGTAGGTGATGGCCCGTCGGTCGCCCGGCTCGCCCTCCCACAAAATGGCCACCTTGTTCTTCGTGGCCGTCTCGATGTGGCGGTCGAGGCAGTTGACGGAGGCGTTGAGCTTCCCGCCGACGAACCACTTTGCGTGTGGCAGCTTCCAATCGAGGACCTTGGTCCAGCGCTTGAACCAATGGAGCTGACGGGCCTGCGCCGCCCAGAATCGGAGCCGGCCACGCTTCGCGTCCTTGTAGACCGTTCCACTGTTCACGCGCGCGGCGCGCTTGAAATCGGCTGGTGGGTCGAACGTACGCCGTTCGTTGAGCAGCGTGTGCAGTCTTTCGGCCATGACGTGTTTCCTGAGCTGGGAGAATTAGGACGCAAGGGTTCAGTTATATTGCAGCGCTTCGTGGCGCTGTCCAGACCGCGACGCAAGATCCGAACCCTGACTGAACGACCACTGGAATCCCGTGCCCGACATGCCCGCTTCGCCATCCATCCGCGTCCGCGAGGTATCACGCCGCTTCGGTCATCGGTGGGTCGTGCGAAAGGTGTCGCTCGACATCGTTCCCGGTGAAGCCGTGATGTTGATTGGCGGAAACGGCGCCGGAAAGACCACGCTGCTCCGGGTCCTAGCCGGGTTGCTCAAGCCATCAAAGGGAACGATCGAGCTGACCGGCACCGTGGGGATGGTCGCGCACCATACGATGATGTACGATGCCCTCACGGCGCGGGAAAACCTGGCGTTCTTCGCGCGGCTTCACGGAGTGCCACGTGACGAGTGGCTGGATCATCTCCTCGAGCTTCTCGGACTCTCCCACGTAGCCCATGAGCGGATTGGCACGTTCAGCCGTGGGATGCTGCAACGGCTCGCCATTGCTCGCTCACTGCTCCACAGGCCCGATGTCCTGTTGCTCGATGAGCCGCTGAGCGGCCTCGACGACGCAGCAGCACAAGTGGTGCTGCAGGTGATCCAAGAACTGAAGTCGCGAGGCGCCTCCCTTGTGATTGCCACGCACCAGTTGGTTGAGCTCGTGAGCGTGGCAGAGCGAGTCGGCATCATGGTGCAGGGAGCGCTCGTGGCGCTGGAGCCGATCGAGGGCCGGGACGCCGCAGCGGTTGTCGCCCGATACCGGGAATTGGTGACCCATGCCGCGTAGCACCACCGCGTCGGTCGCGTTCGCCGTCGCCGCAAAGGACTTGAAGGTGGAGCTTCGTACCAAGACCGCGTTCGTCTCGTCGTTGGTCTTTGCGGTATTGGTTCTCGCGGTGCTCTACTTCGCACGCGACAAAACGACCGTCGGCGACTTCGACCTAGCGCCAGGTGCGTTGTGGGTCACGTTCACGTTCGCTGGGATGCTAGGGCTGAATCGGGCGTTCCTTCTGGAACGCGAGAATCGCGCGCTCGATGGCCTGCGGCTCACACCGGCCTCGGCGACTGGCATCTTTCTCGGCAAGGTGATGGGGAATCTGGTGTTCCTGGGCGTGGTGGAACTAGTCTCGCTGCCGCTCTTCATCTTGTTCTACGATGTCCCGATCTGGAGCCAGCTCCCGATTCTCGTGGCCGTCATTGCCATGGCGACCGTGGGCTTCGTAGCCGTGGGGACGTTGCTGAGCGCGATGGTCGTGCGGACGCGATTCTCCGAGGTGATGCTGCCGGTCTTGCTCCTTCCGTTCCTCGTGCCGCCCATCGTGAGCGCAGTGCAGCTCACGTGGCGCATTCTGGCGCTGAGGCCCTTGAGTGAGCTGACTGGGTGGCTTAGTTTGCTCGGTTCGTTCGATATCATCTTCTTCACGCTCTCACTCATGCTCTTCGAGGCGATTCTAGTCGAATGACACGTCGCGAACGCGCTCTCACAACGGCCCACCGCGGGACGATCATCACGGGCATTGCTCTGCTCGGCCTGGTGGGCGTGTACGTCAGAGCCCTGATGTTTACGCCAATGGAGCGAAGCCAGGGACTGGCGCAGAAGATCTTCTACGTGCACGCCCCGGTAGCATGGGCCGCGCTCCTCGCCTTCGGTATTACCGGGCTGCTGAGCCTGCTCTATCTCATGCTGCGTGACCGGAAGCTGGATCTCATCGCCGCCGCCTCGGCAGAGGTCGGTGTCGCGTTTGCGGTGGTCATGCTCACGACCGGACCCCTCTGGGGAAAACCGGTGTGGGGAACATGGTGGACGTGGGATGCGCGCCTCACGTCGACATTGTTCACGTTTCTCCTGTTCGTAGGGTATCTGGTTCTCCGTGGGGCCCTGACCGATTTCGAGGTGCGAGGACGCTTCTCGGCGGTGTTGGGGGTCATGGCGCTGGTGCTGGTGCCGTTCATTCACGTCACGGTCTACTGGTTCCGCACGCTCCACCCGGATCCGGTCGTCATGAAACCTGAAGCGCCTTCGCTCCCGAGTGTCATGCTCGTGACACTGTTGACCTCGATGGCGGTCTGTACGCTGCTGTACGTGGGGTTCATCATGCAACGGTACGCGCTCGCTGTGCTGCGGGACGTGCGGGAAGAGGAGGCCGCTGGTGGACTCTCCTGACAACGGCGCCTACATGGTCGCGGCGTACATCGTGACGGCGGTGGTCGTACTGGGCTACGCGGTCATGCTGTATCTCAGAATTCGTAAGGAGAAGAGACGGAACACGTGAAATGTGAAGAGTGAAACGTGAAAGGTGCGACGCGGGCACCTTTCACTCTTCCCCCCCCTCCCCCCTCCCCCATCACCACACCCAACTCACCACTCCGACCACCGCAACCCCCGCCCCGATCGCCGTGGCCACCAGATTCACGACATCGTTGTCGATCCAGCGATATCCGCGTACCAGCCGCGTCGATCGCCCACAACTGTGGACTGGATGTTCTCCGTGGGCGGCACACGCGTCGCAGCGATACGACCCTTGAGCGGTCGCACCCAGCACCGAGTCACCGAGAAACCCGACGATCCCGCCGAGGGCCGCGGCGGCCGCACTTGCACGAGGAATCCCCAACAGCAATGCGCAGCCTGCCATCACGCCGGCGCCCACCATCCCCGTAAGGGTGCCCAGCGGTGAGATTGCGCCGGAGGTGCCAGCGGGGACCGCCAGCCCGGACGTAATGAGCCGCGGCGGTCGCCGCGCCAGTCTTCCTACCTCAGTGCTCCACGTGTCGGCCTGGGCGGCGGCCAACGCGCCGGTCACGATTGCCCAGCCAGCGACGGGTGCCCAGGGGAGGAGCAGGGCACCTGCGGCGGCCACACCCCCGTTTGCCATGACTTGCCGCCAGGTGCGCCCTCGAACGGGCGGTTGGGCTGTCCGGCGAGCTGGCAGTGGGCCCCGGTGGTACGTGAGAGCGCTGCCAGAGAGGAAAAACACGGCGAGCAGGAGGAATCCACGGAGACCCGCGACCGCGAGGATGGTTGTCCCCACCACGGTGGCTGCCACGGTGCCACCGGTAGTGAGCCATCGGAGCCGTCGACCTGCGACGGCCAAGATTGCCGAGACGACGAACGCCGCCCACGGCGTCACGTGGTGCTCGGCTGCTCGTCTTCGAAAAGGATCTCCTGCAGGATCTTCTTCCGTAGTGCGTCGGGTGCTCCGCGGGCACGGGTGCGCGCTTCGAGGAACCTGAGGTACGTCTCTTCGAAGCCAGAGAGATCGAAACAGGGGGCACACTTTTGGATGTGAAGACGAACCTCCTCTGCCCGCACCGGCGTGAGCTCTTCGTCGAGGTACTCATACAGCCGGTCGAGGGCTTCCTGACAGTCGATGTCCCGCGGCTCGTCGGTCATTGATCCCGTCTCTTGATGTAACCCATTTCTACGGCGT
>JAOTWK010000249.1 GCA_029862935.1 Gemmatimonadota bacterium
ATCAGGACGCCCCGTGGCTCACCCCGGCGCTGCGCGAACGCGTCCGGGACTTCGGGAGAGTGCTCTCCTGTCGATTCCCGACGGTTCAGGATTGGTCGACACCACGCTGGGGGAAGTGGATCCTCCGACACCTGGCGTCATGGCGCTACGCGACCGACCGATACGACCGCCCGCGTGAACTGGAGTTCGCCCGACGCCTCATCCCGCTTCGGGAGCCACAACGTGAGAGCATCTGAGCACCGGGCCGTGGTCCCGCCACACATCCCGTGACCGGGAGCCTGCGGCGGTTCCGCCTGGCGTACGGTACGCAACGTGCGCGTGAGGGCCGCGGCGCGGGCGGCGTGCCGGAGTTGCTCGCCCTTCCGTTCCTGCAAAGCGGTGCCCGCGCCGACGAGTGGCGTATTCGGGCGCGTTCCTTCGGGTATGTGGCGCGCAACTGGCTCACGCGCGGCGGCGCCAGCCACCCGCTACGGATTCTCGATCTGGGAGCCGGCAACGGCTGGCTTTGTTACCGCAGCGCCCTGGAGGGTCATCACTCCGTGGCCCTCGACATTCGGACCGATGCGGTGGACGGACTCGGCGCTGCTGCACACTACGCTGCGCACCTATCGGCCATGTTCCCCAGGATCGCCGCCACGTTCGAGGCCCTCCCGCTCTCGAGCGCGGCGTTCGATCTCGTCGTGTTCAATGCATCGATCCACTACGCTGTCGACCTGGAGGCGACGCTCCGGGAGGCATGTCGAGTCACACAACCGGGCGGAACGCTCCTGATCGTGGACTCCCCGTTCTACGCCAAAGAGGTGTGGGGAGTCGCGATGGTGGCGGAGAAGCGAAAGGCCGCTCCCGGGATGTTCGGGCCGCTGGTTGAAGAGTTGATGGCGTTCCCCTTCGTGGAATTTCTCACACCGGGACGGTTGGTGAAGAGCTCGAAAGCCCTGGGCCTGCAGTGGAGACGCCATCGTGTGCGCTACCCGTGGCGGTACGAGCTGCGGCCTCTCTTGGCGCGACTCCGTGGGAAGCGTCCCCCGTCACGATTCGACGTCTGGTCGACCTCGGTCCCAGGACCCAGAGCCTAACGGGCGGGGCCAACTTCCAGCCCCAGCCGAGCCCGGAGTGCGTCGTGCAGAGCAGGCTCGAGACGCGGTGTCGCACGGGGATCGAAGGCATCTGCCACACCTCGCACCAAGCCTGGTCGCACCGATGCCGGGAACTTCTTGAAGAGCTCCTCCAATTCGAGGAGACTCTCCTCCCCCCTCACCGAGCCTCGTCCAAGAACGGTCGCCGTCAGCCCCCATGCGAATCCGCGCTCGAGCTCAGCGCGATCGTCGTCCGACATACTCGCCGCGAGCCGCGATAACCGCGGCACATCGTGACCCAGCTTCCGCCCCAGGACCCAGCCGGCGGCTCGCATCGGCGGAACCGCCGGCTCATCCTGCGACTGCACCACCTGCCCGAGCGCTCCCAGCACACCGAACCCCAGCAGCGTGACGGCGAACCCTCGCCGCCACCGTGCGGCGTCCGCCACCCCTCGCCAGGCGAGCGCAACGAGGAGCGGCAGTACAAACGCCAGATGGCGGTAGGCCACGTAGTCTCCGCTCAGCGGGGAAGCCGCGTAGAACGGTGACGCCGCATACGCCATGAAGAACCACAGCAGCGCCAAGACGCCAACCATTGCCGCCGGCGCGGCCCGCCGGCTGAGCACCAGACCCGCGCCCATCCCACACGCCACGGTCCACGCCAGCCGGAGTGCATACGTGCCAAGCGGCCCACCCACCGTCGGCAGCCACGTGGCCCCGGGGATCACCACGATCGGCACCGCGAGGAGCCGCAAGGGAGCCCACAGCAGGTCGACGACACTCGGTGACGTCCCCCGTACCGAGAGCGGTCCGAGCTTCTCCAGCTGAAACCCCACGTCGAGTTGCGTCCACAAGAGCCACCAGGGCACCAGGACCGCCACCGCCGCGAGGACGACGGGCACAGTGGCACGGAGCCGCCGACCCTGCGGCGCCGCGGTGAAGACGAACGTCACCGCCGCCGCCAGCACGACGAGCGAGTCCAGGGCCCACGCGACCGCGAGTCCGAGCACCAACCCGGTGGCCACCGGCTGCATCCCCTCCCGCCGAGCGGCGAGGGCCATGAGTACGAATGGCCAGAACGCCGCGAGTCCGTGCAACCCGAAGCTGGCCGTCGCCCAGGGGAGCAGTCCCGGCACTGCCACGACGGTCCACCAGCCGAACCAGGTCCCGACGGTGGAACCGAATACGCGGTGAACGACGGCGATCTGCACGACCCGACCAACTGTATCGACGATCAGGGTAGCCGCCGAAAGCGCCGGAAGGCCGACTACGCGCGATGGTAGGAGCCAGGCCAGGAGGCCCACGAGGGCGCTCGCGCCCTCGTGCGGGTAGTGGACGAGTTGATCGACGCGTAACGGCCCGTCACGCGCCTCTTCGAGTAACAATCCCCACGCCAGCTGGTCGGGAGAGTCCACCCACGGCATCTCGGCAAGCCCGAACGCCCAGCGCACCAGCGCGCCCGCGAGCGCCATCATGAGGATCGACCGCAGGTTGGCCCGCCCTAGGCCGTCAGTCACTCCCACTCCGCTCGAACTCCATGATGTAATGATCCGCCAATCGGGAAAGCGGCCACCAACGCTCGCACCGCCGCTCCACGGCGTCCAGGCGAGCCACGAGCGCGGGGTGACGAGCGGCCCATGCACTCGCATAGGGTGGCGGCAGGAACACCCCTATCGCGCCGACACCGCGACACTCGAACTTGGACCCGAATGCCCTGCGTAGCGCTGCGACGGATGGATAGAACACGCGGCGGCCTCGCCACGGCGCTCCGCCGGAGCGCACGCGGCGGAATGCGTCGCGGGGCCGCAGCCGAGCCAAGTACCATCCCCATTCCCACGGCACCAACGGACCCATGACCGATAGCACCACCCGCGCACCAGGCCGCAGGATCCGGGCAAGACCGGTCGCAACCGGACCCACGTCGGCGACGAGGTTCAGCCCCCCAAAACTCGACACGGCCCCGTCGAAGACGGCTTCGGGCATGTAGCGGTCGAGTGTCGGCATCCGAGGGGTGGCGTCGGCTGTGAGCGAGACCCGCTCCAACGTCACGAGACCTCCGACCCCGGCCTCGAAAACCTTGCGCCGGGTCTCGTCGAGCATCGCCTGCGACCGATCCGTGGCGTGGACCAAAACGCCTTTTCGAGCGAGGTGCACCGCGTCCTCGCCGGTGCCGCAATTCAACTCGAGCACCCGGTCGCCACGGTGGAACGCGCGGTCGAGCCAGCGCCACACCGCGCCCCGATAGCGGCGGCCGAGTTCGGTGTGGGTGAACCGCCGATCGTATTCAGCGGCCAGATCGTCGAAGGGGTCGCCGGATTGGTGGTCGGTCACGAGGTGGGCCACGTCAGGAGGGCCTGGCGTGCAAGCGCTGCGGTCTCCGAGGCCGCCCGAGCCCGCGACGGGTCGGAGGTCTCGACCCTCGCCGCCTCAACGGCACTCGACAGCCATCGGTCGGCCAGCCCGTAATAGGCCCGCGGGCGCCGGCCCGCGATAACGGCGTCGCGATCCGTCACGTCGGCCCAGTCGGCTGGCAGCGAAACGCGGCCCTCCACCTCGGCATAGTAGGCAGTGTTCTTGATGGGATAGGCCACAGTCGTGAAAAACACGTCCGGGTCCGCACGCGTTACATGCTGGACAGTGGCTTCGATGTCTTCGAACGTCTCCCCTTCGTACCCCCACATGAGAAACATCCCAACCTGAATGCCATGCCGTTTCGCCGCCTGCGTGGCCCACTGAACCTGCTCAACCGTCACACCACGCTCCATCCCGTCGAGGAGCCGCTGGCTGCCGCTCTCGGACCCGATCCAGATCCTCCAGCATCCCATGTCAGCGAGCGTCGCGAGCACTTCCTCTTTCATCATGCGGTCGGCGCGAGAGATCGTCTCAAAGGGAACGCGGAGGTTCCGGCGGCGTAGCTCGCTCGCGTAGTTGAAGAGCCACCGATGGTGAATCGTGAACACGTCGTCCGCATACCAGACCTGGTCGGGTGCGTACGCGGCGACGATATGCTGGAGCTCATCAGCGCAGTCGATGTGGCTGCGGCGACGATGCGTGAAGCCAAACACGGCGTGAGAGCACCACCGGCATTTGTAGGGACAGCCCCGGGCAGTGATGAGGTTGACGCTTCCTTGGCCGTGGTGCTCGCGCCAAACCTGGACGTACCGCGATATGTCGATGCGATCCCGGTCGGGCCATGGGAGTTCATCGAGGTCGGCAATCTGGGGTCGGGGCTCGCTGACCACGAGTTGTCCAGTTTCATCCAGGAACGCCGCGCCGCGAATGCCGTGGAGTCGGCGTGCCCCCCTTTGGCTGAGCGCCGGGAGGAGCTCGGCCATCGTCAGCTCTCCTTCGCCGGCCACAACTACATCAGCACCTCGTGCGAGGTACTCCCCAGGATAGTTGGCCGACTCGGGTCCACCCAACACTACAGTCCACCCGCATGCCTTCGCCTTCGCGACGATCCGCAGAACCGCGGAGCGCGTCACCAGATTGGTGTAAACCCCCAGGACGCCGCTGCCCAACTCCAGCCGGTTCGCGAGATCTGTGGGCGTGGCGAACGTGCTATCGAAGACCTCGACGTCGAACCCGGCGCGCCTCAAGTAGGCTGAGACATACAGGAGGCCGAGTGGTGGGTACGGCTTCATGATCTCCTGCTCCTTTTCATCCTCGAGCAGGAAGTACCCGTGCGTGAGCAGCAAATCCGTCATGAATCCCAACTTAACCCTGGCAGGTCGACCCACAGAAGGATGTGCACGGGGATCGTGGACCCGCCCGCGCGGGGTTTGTCGCCACTGTGACGACTGGTACCAGAAATCCGACTCGACTGCCGTGCGGGACCTGTACAAGTCCACTGCGAGACCCTAAACTGGGGAATTCCCTTTGGCGACGCCGAGCCCTTCGATGAGCATCCCCAACCGCTTCGGCCCGATTCTCGTGGCGCATTCGTATTACCTGCGCTACGACGAGAAACAGGTGCAGAAGATGCGGCCGTACGCACCGCTCGCAACGCTGATCGTCGCCGCGACACTGCGGAACAAGGGGTTCGACGTACGGTTCTTCGATGCCATGCTGTCGGCGGGTGGGGAGGAATTTGTCGGTGCGCTGGAAGGCATCCGCCCCGCAGCCGTCGCGATCGTCGAAGACAACTTCAACTTCCTGACGAAGATGTGCACGCTTCGCATGCGCGAGGCAGCCCTCGACATGATCGCCGCCGCCAAGGTCCGTGGCATTCCCGTGGTGGTGAACGGCTCGGACGCCACCGACCACACCGCGCAGTATCTCGCCGCCGGGGCGGATGTCGCGCTCATCGGCGAGCCGGAACGGTCACTCGAGGATGTCCTAGTCGCGTGGGAAGCCGGGGTCTCGGACCTCTCCGGAATCCCGGGGCTAGCGATTCCGGGCGCGGGCGCGGATCGTCCGGTCCCGACGTCCACACCGCCACGCCCGTATCTGAAGGATCTCGACGCACTGCCGTTCCCAGCCTGGGATCTCGTCGACGTCGACCGCTACCGCTCCGCGTGGCTGAAGCGCCACGGGCGCCTTTCTTGGAGCGTCGTCACATCGCGCGGTTGTCCCTACCGGTGCAACTGGTGCGCCAAGCCGATCTTCGGGACCCGGT
>JAOTWK010000251.1 GCA_029862935.1 Gemmatimonadota bacterium
CGACAAGAGTCTTGCCTTCGCCGGTCGCCATCTCGGCGATCTTGCCCTGGTGCAGCACGATGCCGCCGATGAGCTGCACGTCATACGGCACCATATCCCACTCGAGCTCATGCGCGGTGACCACAACCTTGCTGCCGGTGAGCCGCCGGCACGCCTCACGGACCGTCGCGAACGCCTCAGGTAGGATCGCATCGAGAGCCTTGGCGGTTTCGCGTTTGAGCTCTTCCTCGAGCTCCTGCACCTCGCGGTTGAGCTCGTCCCGCTCGGAAGGATCCGCGCAGTCGTGGCGTGCCTGCTTCTTGTCCGCCACTCTTGTGCGCAGCTCCCCGAGTTCATGCGCCAGAATACCACGGAGCTTGTCGGTCTGCGCCTGGATCTCCTCGTCCGAGAGGGCGCTCAGACGCTGCTCGTGCTCGAGGATCCGATCGATGATCGGTTGAATGCGCTTGAGCTCGCGAGTGAACCGCGAGCCAATGACTTTGGCTACCAGCTTCTTCAGCATCGTTCCTAACTGATATACAGTCCGCGTTGCTCGATGTAATGCGCCACCGGCGGCGGTACGAGCTCTCGAATCGTCTCCCCCGCCGCGACTCGCCGTCGCACCTCAGTTGCCGAGATCGGAACGGGCGGCACCTCGATCAGGTCCCGCGCCACCGCACTGTCGATCGGCAGCTCGATTCCAGGTCGGGTGAGTACCACCACCCGTGCCAGACCCCGAATGGCCGCCGCCTCACGCCAATCGTCGAATTCCAGAGCCGCATCGACCCCAACCAATAAAGATAATCGATCGTTCGGGTATTCCCCGGCCAACTCGCGCACGGTGTCAATCGTGTACGACGTGCCCTGTCGGCGGATCTCCCGATCATCCGCGACGAAAAGGGGCTCACCATCGACCGCCGCTCGCAGCATCGCCATCCGGTCGTCGGCAGCGGCGCCATGACCGTCAGGCTTGAAGGGCTGATGGCGGGCGGGGATGAGGTGCACAACGTCCAGCCCCAACAGCTGCGCCGCCGCGCGAGCAACGATCAGGTGTCCGAAATGGACGGGATCGAACGAACCGCCGAAGATGCCACGGTGCGTGGAGCGATCAGCCATCAGCCTTCAGCTGATAGCTGATTGCTGACAGCTGACAGCCGTCATCCCTCACACTCCTTCTCCGCCCCGGCCGCTTCAGGGTAGAACTGGCGCAGGTACTGACACATCTCGTCCCGTTCGTCGTCGTACCCGATCCGATCGTAAGCCCGGATGAGCCGGACCACGGACCTGGGCGCGTAGGAGCTTCGCGGGTACTTGGCGATGACATCCTTGAAGTAGATGATCGCCGAATCGTAGGCCCGGAACCGCAGGTAGTACACGCCGTTCTTGTAGTCCTTCTCGGCAAACATCTCGTTGAGGACCTGAAGTCGAAGGCGCGCCCGATCGGCTGCCGTGCTCGCAGGGAACCTGCCAATCAGCTCGGCGTACGTGGCCGTGGCCGTCTCGCCATAGGTGGGATCGAGCTCGGCGTCATTCCACAGCTCCCCGTAGGCATCGGCGGCCCGCAGCAGCGCATCGGGCGCCAGGCGGTGCCGAGGGAACTCGTCGGCCACGCGACGGAACTGCCGTGCGGCTTCCAGCTCTTCGTTCTGATCCAGCATGCACTCCGCCAAGTAATATCGGACTTCCGCGTGCCGCGGATCACGAGGCGGGAGCTCGAACGTGAGCCGCTGGAACCCGACGCGAGCCTTGCCGCAGTCCCCCTCGCGAAACGCCGCCATCGACGCCGCGAGCAGCGAATCGGGATCCGGATAGAGCTTGGGATCGAGGCTGGGACCACAGGCGACGAGAACGAGCATCGTCGCGAAGGCTGAGACACGCATGGCGAATTGTAACTACCCGCGCGGATGAGTGAAGTTCGGGTGGGGGTTGTCAGCTCACGGCTGACGGCTGTCGGCCATCAGCCAACAACTCACTGTGGTCTCGCCAGGCGGTTCAATCGTTCTGCCACCTGCCGGTACATCGCGTCACCGGGCCGGAGGCCAGCTCGGGCTTGCTCAAAGGCTTCGATCGCTCCCATCACGTCCCCACGGGCAAACCGGACATCTCCCAACCCCAGGTACGCGGCGCGCGTGTCGACCCCGGTCCCGCCCGCAGTCGCCGCGCGCTGAAACCAGTCCTCCGCGACCGAAGGTTGTCCCCTGTCGAGCGCGGCGCGACCAATGCGAAGGGCGCACTGCACGAAACCGATGCCAGCCCCTCGAGCGACGTCATCGTCCCGCTGGCGGCGCACGAGGCCTTCGAGCACCAACGCCGCCTTCTCACAGCGGCCGAGCCGCCGAAGCAACGTGCCGTAGGCGAACATCAGGGAATCCTGGCTCTGGGCATCGGGAGCAGCCGCCGCTGCGTACATCAGCACGTTGAGCGCCTCCGGTGTCTGGGCGACCTCGCCGAGCGCTTGGGCCACCTGACCCGCAAACGCACCGAGCGCGCGACCTGGCGCTACCGTCTGGAGTCCCTCGATGGCTGCCGCCAGACCGAGTTGGTCGCCGCGCTCGATCGCGGCGTTCGCCACGCGAACGAGTCCGTCAGCCGCAACCTGACCCTGTCCCTCGCCGTCGGCGCGGCCGAGGGCCACGAATTCTGCCGCGGCGGCCTCGAGCTCCCCCGCGTTCAGTGCGGCCGCTCCCGCTTTGGCATGACGGCTGGCTTTGCTGCCTTCTGCAGACAGGGCGAGCCGGTACTCCAACAATGCGTCTCGGTAGCGGCCGTCCGCATAGGCCTCGTCGGCAATCCGCTCGTGATTGGCCGCCGCGCCCACACACCCCGCGAGCGCCAGGCTCCCGAGGAGTGCGGCAGACGAACAGCTAAGACGCCGGCGGGCCCGCGGCACTGCGGTCCAGCATGCTGAGGTAGGCCTTCACTCGCCGTTCCTCCGGGTACTCCCTGGCCAGGTCCTGCCAGGTGGATCGGGCGGTCGAGGCGTCGCCGCACAGATAGCAGGCCAGGCCGTACGCCGCACGCCCTTCGACCATATCCGGACGCTCCTTCGCCACGACCGCCAGCTCTTCCCTCGCCTCGAGGGTCCGCCCAGCGTCGAGCAGGAGGCGGCCCAATCGAAGTCGCAGGTCATGGAAGGAGGGGCCCAGCTCCAGCGCTCGCTCGAACTGCTGTATAGCTCGTGCCAGATCGCGAGCTTCAGCGTACGCCTCTCCGAGATCGGCATGCTTGTTTGCCAACTTGGCGGCGTGATGGGCGGACACTCCGCCGCGTTCAGCACCCCCGACCTTCTTGGCCGCGGCAAAGGCGGACTCCGCGTCCTCTTCCCGTCCGAGACCAGCCAACACGATCCCCCGATGGATATGCGCCTCCACGTACGTCGGATTCACGAGCAGCGCGTTATCGAATGCCTCGAGCGCCCGCTCCGGCTGGTCCACCAACTCATACGAGAGTCCGATCAGATGGTACACATCTGCGAACGCCCGTCCTTCAGAAATCAACTCCTCGAGCAGGTGAATCGTGCCATGGTAGTCTTGCAGCGCAAACCGTGACTTGGCGAGCTGCAGCTGTTGTGCGGGACTAACGTCCATAGGTGTCCTCGTACCATCTGACGAAGGCCGGAACGCCATCATCGATGGAGACTTGCGGTTCGTATCCCAACACCGCCCGCGCTTTCGAGATGTCCGCGTACGTTCGCCTCACGTCCCCGGGCTGTGGCGGCAGACGCTCGATCTTGGGCTCGATCTTCGAGGCTCGTGCTATCAACTCGATCAGTCTGTCCAGCCGGATGGTCCGCGATTCCCCCAGATTGACAATCTCGAACTCGGGCTCCTCTGCGTCCACCCACGTCATCGCTCCGAACACACCCTTCACGATGTCATCGACGTGCGTGTAGTCCCGCTCCGACGAACCGTCACCGTACTGTTGAATCGGCCTCCCTTCGTGCATCAACCGCGTGAACTTGTGGATCGCGAGGTCGGGACGCTGCCGGGCGCCATAGACGGTGAAGAACCGCAGTGCCGCAATCCGCAGTCCATACAAGTGCGTGTAGACGCGGCAGGCCAATTCACCGGCTCGCTTCGTTGCCGCATAGGGTGAGATCGGGTCGAGCGCCGGCGCGTCTTCTCGAAACGGGGCAGGCGTCGTGTCGCCATACACTGACGACGACGAGCCGAACACAAATCGCGAGATGCCGGCCCGTCGGCATGCTTCGAGCAAGGTAACCGTACCCTCAACGTTGATGGAGCTGTACAATGACGGCTGCTCAATGCTCGGCCGCACTCCCGCACGGGCAGCGAGGTGGAGCACGGCAGAGACACCGTCAAGCGCGCGGGCGACCTGTGCCTCGTCTCGGATATCTCCCTCGATGAACGCAAACCCGCTATGCGCGGACAGGTCAGTCAACGCCTGTTCCTTGATGGCGCGATCGTAGAAGGGATCGAAGTTGTCGAGCCCAACGACTTCGTGCCCGCTGTCGAGGAGCGCACGGCAACAGTGACCACCGATGAAGCCGACGGCGCCGGTCACAAGGATTCGGTTCATCGGACGTTCACCGTGTCTCGAAAATACGAGATCGTCCGTTTGAGCCCATCCCTCAGAGAAATCTCTGGCTCCCAGTCCAACTTCTGACGGGCCGCGGTGATGTCCGGTTGCCTAACCTTCGGGTCATCGGTCGGCAGATCTTCGTACACGACGCCAGCGTCAGATCCTGTGAGCTCCAAGACCAGTTGGGCGAGCTGTGACACGGTGAACTCCGTTGGATTGCCAATGTTGACCGGGTCAGCGTCCCCTCGATGGAACAGACGGACGATGCCTGCGACGGTGTCATCGACATAGCAGAAAGACCGTGTCTGCCCACCATCGCCGTAAAGGGTCAGCGGTCGGCCCTGCAGTGCCTGCAAGATGAAATTGGAAACCACGCGGCCGTCGTGCGGGCGCATTCGTGGGCCGTAGGTGTTGAAGATTCTCACGATCCTCGTATCGAGGCCATGGTACCGGTGATAGGCCATCGTCATCGCTTCGCCGAATCGCTTGGCTTCGTCGTAGACTCCTCTTGGACCGACCGGATTGACATGTCCCCAATACGTCTCAGGCTGCGGGTGAATCTGTGGATCGCCGTAGACTTCAGACGTGCTTGCCAAGAAGAAGGTCGCGTCCTTGGCCTTTGCCAAGCCGAGGCAGTTGTGTGTACCGAGTGCGCCAACCTTGAGCGTCTGAATGGGAAGCCGCAGGTAGTCAATAGGGCTCGCTGGCGAGGCAAAATGGAACACCGCATCGACAGTCCCAGGGAGATCCACGAACGTCGTGACATCGTGATAGACAAACTCGAAGTTGGGGTGCTGCCGCAGCACGTCTAGGTTCGACTCGCTCCCGGTGATGAGATTGTCAAGACCCAACACATGGTGCCCCTCTTCGAGGAATCGCTCTGCGAGGTGCGAACCGAGAAATCCTGCCGCGCCCGAGACCACGGCTTTCACTGCGCCTCCAAGCGTCCGATACTGCGATAGCTGAAACCGAGTTCGCTCATGCGCCCCGGATCGTACAGGTTTCGGCTGTCCACGATCAGTGGTCGCCGCATCATGTCACGCATCCGATCAAAATCCGGGTTACGGTAGTCCAGCCACTCCGTCATGATCGCGAGCGCATCTGCCTTGTCCAAGACATCGT